>CANJQT010000034.1 GCA_947476475.1 Paracoccaceae bacterium
TCGGACGTGTTGTGCAGCGCCGACGGCTATTGCACTTCTTCGCCGATCACAGCGCCGCGCGTTGCCCTTTCGTTTCGCTTCTGGTCCAGTCGTGCGGTACGAAGTTGAGCTGAGGCAGCACCAAGATGAAGACTCCACATGGCGATTTGGACCGTTGGCCGGACCCGGCAAGTTCGAACGCTCGTCGCAGCGTCTTCGCGCAGGACCTTGTCGTCGAAGGCGATGCCACCTCCAGTGGACCGATCGAGGTCCAAGGCAATGTCGTTGGCTCACTGCGGGCGCCGGAGATCACCGTGGCTGGTTCAGGTCGTGTTGAAGGTTCCGTCGTCGCCCACGACCTCGTCGTGCTTGGGGCGGTTTCTGGAATGATCTCGGCGCGAAACGTTCAGCTCGCGTCGAGTGCAGTCGTGCAGGCAGATGTCACCCATGAGCAGATCGCCATCGAGGCAGGAGCCGAGCTGGAAGGCAGGCTTCAGCGCAAGGTCTGACAGATCTCACACCGCAAGGTCTGGCGGCAGCATTTGGCCGGCAGGCAAGTAGCCCCGCCGCATCTTCTCACGGAGCGTCAGAGTCGCGGATATCTCAGCATCTTCCACGGTGGTGCAGGTCTCGAAACTCGTCCGCCCGTGCGTTCCGATCCGGCCCCAGGTTCGCAAGACGCTGACGTCTCCGAACAGCGTCGCCGCGACATCGATGCAGTAGAACCGCGCCATGTTGGCCTGAGGGTCGATGCGGTGCAGATGTGCCAGAGCCAAGGCGGTCCTCCCCTGCACAGACTCCGCCTTGTTACTCTCCAAGTCCAATTGCATTTATGAATCGATCCATGCGCTCCGATTCATAAAGCTGACGGGTCATCGTGACGGATCGCCCGGTGTTTCCTCGACAACCTCGACCCAGAGGACGCCACGCAGGGTTTCTTCCGGGACCAGCCACACGGTCCTGAAACGGCCATTCACGGTGCGATGCCGTTCTGCGACGAGTTCCCGGTCTCCGCGGTCGATCCGCCACAGGCGACGATCGATGGTCGGGCTTTTGGAGCTGCTTCTAGCGACCTCTTCCATACCGGCCTCCTGTCATCCGCTGACGGCTAGTGGTCATGGACAGGGGCGCCGTCAGAACATATCTAACGACATCAGAAGTGGTGCTTTGCTGTCGCCACGCGAACCACGAAAGGCTTTCCTGTCGATGCATGTTCTGTCCCCCGTTCTGGCTGTTTCCGCGTTTGCGGCGATGTCTGTTCCCGTCCACGCGCTTGACGCCTGGACGGTCGGTGTCGAGCGTGGCCTGCCGACCTACGCGCTCACCAGCGAGGCGGGTGAGGTGCGGCTTGTCTGCGATCCGGATCGCGTCTTCGGGCCAACGCCCAACGGCGCGCTCGTGGTTCGCTTCGACAAAGACGCCGCTCCTGACATGGTCGTCGTTCTCGCGAAGTCGGGCGAACAGGCCCGTCTGTCGGTCAAGAACGGCATCGCCGCACAGGCATCGGTTGACGCAGCGGACTGGTCGAAAATGGTGGCAACCTTCCGCACGGGCGGCGAGTTCGCAATGGTCACCAGCGCTGACAGCCTGACCTTCGAGACAGCGCCGCTGCCCGATCTTGCCTGCGAGTAACCGCAGGCAGCTCATCGATTTTTGTTGCATGGGTGAGGTCTACCTGACGCGTCGCGCCTCGATGAGCTGCGACGCGATTGCGGCGAGGAAGGCACCAACGATCGTCGCCCGGGGCTCGATCAGCCATGGGTCATCAAGTGCCGCATGCATAGCCCGGATCGCGGAGCCTTGGGCGTAGACGGTCATCGGCTCGCCGACCGCCATGTCCGATGCTGCCATGGTGAAGATGCGCTTCGCCTCGTCGACATGCGGCGCAAGATCATCTTCCGCCAAGAGCCGCCGCAGTTCGGCCCGCGCTTCCTTGGCAAAGGCGCGCAACATGTAGGCTGGGGTCACGTCGCCCGCGCCCGGGATCTGCTCAAGCTGCTTCTCGGCTGCCAACGGCAGCCGAAAGAGGACAACCAGCTTCTCTTTCCGGGGCTTCGCCAACCCACTGGCAGCACATTCGGGCGGCGAAGCGGGGGACTGCGACTGACGACTCTCCCCTTCCCTCTTGCCGGCAAACTCCGGGTCGGCCAAGTGCTCCGTCGTCATGTCGGGAAGCTGGGCCTTGACGCCCTCGACATTTCCTCCCTGCTCCGGCGCCCGCCGTTCGGCAAGAATGCGCGACTGCACCTCGCGCGATGACCGCAACCGTGCGGCGGAGTTCTGCAGGCCCGGTTCTTCCGCCGCCGGGGAGGGTGCGACACGTGCAGGAAGGCGGAAACGGCTCATGCAGGGATCACCTCGTCGATCCCGGTCAGGACAAGTTCCGCAACTTCAAGCTGGCGTGTGATGGCATCCGCCACCAGCCGACCGCCGGGTGCTTTGGCGTTGGCGCGGGCCGCCGGTCCAAGGGGGCCGTGATAGCCGAGTTGTTCGAGGATCCTCGAATGCGGAACGATCACGTCGAGATGGTCGAGACGCAGGATCTCTTGCAGCACGTCCTGGTCGCGCTTTGGCAGTTGAGCCATTCCCCCTTCCCGGGTTGCGGCGTCGATGATCTTCGGCCCCGCGTCCATGACGAGGACCCGAACCGCCGGGAACCGCTCGCCCTCGGCAATCGAGGCGCGGAGGTCGTCCATCCAGAGGACGGCGCGATGGGTCATGTCCCATTCGGCGTAGACGGGGCGGGCTGGGATCAGCACCAGATCGGAGATCAGGCAGAAGTCCTCGGTGTCGGTGTGGGTGCCAGGCCGGGTGTCGATCACGACGAGATCGACGCCGCGCGCGTCCTCGGCCTCGAGGAGCGACAGAAGCCCTTCAACACTTTCCGGTGGCGAGAGGATCGCCAGGCTCTCCGGCCAGTCGGGCTTTTGCGCACTCTCCCACGTGGCCAGTTCGAAACTGTCGCGCCAACGGCCGAGTTGAGCGTTCACATCACCGTCGATCAGGGTGACGCTGCGCCCGAGGTTCAGTGCTGCAGATGCGAGAAGCATGGCGGTCGTGGTCTTGCCCGAGCCGCCCTTGGTCTGCACGATGGTAATGACTTGCATGAAATGACGCCTCCACAAACGGTACTCGATACCCTTGCACCGACGCCCGGCGCTCTTTCATGACGCTGCGGAAGGCGATGCACCGCTGGCAAGCCAAGATCAAGCGAAGCCGTTGTAAAGGCGTCACTAATCCGACCGACGTGCGGTGCGCCGTTTAGGCATAAGGTTGCAGAAACGTCAAATGACATGTGCTGGAAGTTGTAACACACCGCCGAAGCCTTCATGTTTCCTAAGGATTCCCGCAGCCGTGATGCTGCGGCGCGGCGTCCGAGCACTCCTTCGGCCTAGCCGCAATCGAGGCTATCTGCCTTCCGGCCCGTATGACGGTTTGCATGTCTGCATGCCTGCATAGGTGACAGGCCGCATGCCTGCGTTGGAACCTGTCCGCACGGCTGATCCGAAGGCAGGGTGACATCAGGCCTCCGTCTAGGGACGATCCCGAATATGACCCGCCAACCGGATGCATGCCGGACAATCTGCCTGCTTGCCTGTCGGCCTGCTTGCCAGTTCGCCTAGTGACGGGTTGACGCTACGCCGATCCAGCCTGTGGCTTCATGCCCAAAGCCATTCATCGTCGGCCATCTTCCGCAATGGGCAGGCCTTGAAGCATCTTGAGGCCCCTTCCCCGGCCCCCCTTCTCTTCCCGGGCAGCCCTTCCTTCAGACTGTCGTGCCCGTCCCAACAGCCCTCATGGAGGGACCGCACACTTCTGCAAAGCCCAAGGTTTCAAGGCGCTCGACCACTTTGGTCTCGCGTTGCACGGAGGCCTGACGGCCGGGGCGCAGGGACGCAGTCGGCGGGCAAGCCGCCGACCCCTGACGCCATATTGAGTCCTCACCGGCTGTCCGCTTTCCGCACGCGGGCTCCTCTTCGGAGGAGCGGAAACCGGCCGGTGAGGACGGTTGGCAGGAACGGTGGTGTGTGGTACATGATGCGCTATGATGGCAAAACACATGTAATGATACAATGACACGCTCACGCCTGACCTCTACTGAGACTGCAGCCATCACGGCGCGGCTCCTCGCTGGCGAGAGCGTCGCGGCCGTGGCGAGGTCGATGGGCCGTTCCCGCCAGGCGCTGTCACGGATCAAGGGCAGCCTTGACCGGAAGGAGGTGCGGCGGCTTTCGGTGAAGCTGAACATCCGCATCACGGAAGACGAGCATGCAGCCTTTCAGGCGGTTGCCGAGGCAAGCGGTCTGACGGTTTCCGAGGCAGTCAGGCATCTGGTCAGACAGGCAAGCGATCGTCTGGCGATCCAGGCAGACGAGCTGGATGCCATCGCTTCGGCCAGGCGGGAGCTGTCGGCCGTCGGCAACAACCTCAACCAGATTGCCCGACTGGGGGCGGTCGGGCGTCTGACCTGGAATGCCCGTGATGCTGCCCTGGTGCGCAAGGTTGGAGCGCGGGTCGATGACCTTGTTGAAGAAGTCGTCCACCTTCTCTCGGCGCTTCGGGCCAAGCAGGGACTTGGTGATCAAACCTCTCCTTTCGTTGTAGCGACTGATCCCTCTGCCGAGGCATCGAAATGAACCGGTCTCCTTCCGTCGAGGATCTGGTTCTCGGTCATGTTCTCGACGACCTGCGTCGTGGGCGAGGAAGCGGCGAGGGTGCCGCGTCCCGTCTCGGCACGCGCAAAGAACGTCAGACCCGGGCGCTTCTGCGAAACGCTGGTGGACCACGCGGCTGGCAGTCGGTCGTCAAACGCATCGCTGGTGGGAGTGCTCGCACCCCGCAGGAGCTGAAGCGCCTTCTCAACTATGTGGCCCGGGAAGAGGGGGTGCAAAGCACCTGGTGCAATCTGGCGGGCTATGAACGCGACTTTGACCCTGCCCGAACGGAGCGGACAGCAGATCTCTGGTCTTCGACCTGGACAGGCGCGCCGCGACGGGGACATGCCGATCACATCGTCCTGAGCTTCCCGCGTGGGGTGGACGCCGAGCGCGCCGAGGTGATCGCCCGGGAATGGGGGCAAGCGGTGTTCGGGTCCGGTGAATGTGGGGATGTCTGGCGCTACGTCGCGGCCCTTCACAAGGACACCGACCACTTGCACGCACATTTCGTGGTCGACAAGCATGGCATCGAGGAAGGCCGGTTCCTATCGATCTGTCGGCATGCCGCACTGAACTTCGATGTGATGCGAGAGCTTCACGCCGAAATCAGTCAGTCGCATGGGCTGAACATCCTCGCCTCTTCGCGCCTTTCCCGCGGCATCATCGAGAACCCGCCGCGCCAGTCCGAGCTACGCGCATCGCGAGACGGTGGGAAGTCCACGCCCCCTCCCCCGCCGCCGCTGTCCGACGGGGAGCGGAGCCGACGGCTTGCCACATTGCAGGGCTTCGCCCGCGAATACGAGACCCTTGGCGACCTCGCCGACCTTGCCGCCGCAACCGGCACCGAGGCGAGTGCCGCTTCCTACCTTTCCCGGCTGGCCCGGGCGCTTGGCGCGTCCGCCGCCGCACTCAGACAAGGAGTTCCTTTCATGCCCGACCACTCGCTTCATGCCGAAGGCGATCCCGCCGCGCGGGTTGAGGCTGCGCGCAACGAGATGATCGCTTCGGCCACTGAGGCTTGGGAGGCAATTCGCGCCATGGAACCTTCAGCTGAGCGGGTCGATCTTGAACGGAGCTTTGCCGAACAGGCGCGCGCCTCGATGAAACTCGCGCCAGACAGCATCCTCCTGGCAGAGCATGCCCAAATTGCCGACCAGAACATCGATCCCTACCACAACCCGACCCTCGCCTCGCTTGCACGACTGGAGCATGGCCAGACCGAGGGGGTTTCCCTCGATGAGGGCCTGCGCGCAACCCTTGCACATGTTCGCGACGAGATCGGCGAACGGCTGACGGCGCTGTTCTCGATCCGGGAAGACGAGCTTCGCATAGCAGGCACGTCCGTCGAGGAAATGGTCGCCCGCTTCAGTTTGGCCGAGCGTAGCGAAGGCCAGCGGGCGAGCTGGATCACGGAGCAGCCGAACACGATGCAAAAGGTGTTCTGGATGGAAACGGAGCGCGCCCTCGGCCAGGAGGTTCGGGCAGAAGTCGCCGCTTTCAACTTTGCGCCGGAGTTGACGGAGGCCATTGCGCGCGACCAGTTGCTCACCGTCGATCGCCATATGAAACTCTCTGATGTGCCCGCGCTGGAAGCCATCGTCGACCGCCTGCACGACACCCTGAAACCCGAAGATCTCGACCGCGTCCGGTCCGGCGATCTCGCCCCGCTCAACGAGCAGGTCCGAGATCCGGCACTCAGGGCGGCCGTTGCGCATGAACTGAAAAATGAGGGCGACCTTGGCGCGACGAGCGAGGTTGGACCCTGGGCAGACCTGGCACGTGCACAGAATCGCGCCGCCGAGCTGGGGCAGCGCGACCGCGCCGTCGAACGCGACACCGGGCACGAACTCTGAGGACAGACCTATGCTTTCGAATCTCGACACCGCCTGGCGGTATCCGCTGGCGCTGCTTCTTGGTCTGCTGACCGGTCTTTATATCGGCGGCATGCTTGCCACGATCTATGTGATCACGGCCTTCCGGGAGAGCCTCGACACCCTGAGCCCCATAGGCCCTTGGTTCCTTCGATACGCCTGGGCAGATCTCGCTGCGCGGCCTTCGGTCCTGCAGGGCGCACTGATCATCACCGGCGCCGTCACAGTCGCCCTGACTCTCGTCGGATTAGCCGGGGTACATCGCGGCCGCCTCAACCAGTATGACGACGCACATTTCCAGTCGCGCCGCGAGTTGAAGCGCAACCACATGGTCGGAACCCTCGATCAGAACGGTTTCATCTTCGGCAAGCTCGGCTTCCCGAAATCCGACGCACCGTTTGTGATGGCGCCGCCCGACCGCTTCCCGCATGCGATGATGATCGCTCCCACGGGCCGCGGGAAGGGCGTCGGCTTCGTCATCCCGAACCTTCTGCACTTTTCGGGCTCCGCGATCATCCTCGACGTCAAGGGCGAGAACTTCGCGAAGACCTCGATTCATCGCAAGCACGGGCTGAAGAACGGCATCTGGTACTTCTCGCCCTTCGATGAGGACCGTGGTTCGCACCGCTTCAACCCGCTTGCCCGTATCGCCGCCCTGCCCTCCGCCGAGCGTCAGTACACCGCGCTGAACTCGATGGCCGACCTCTTTCTCATCCCGGAAGGCGAAAGCGCTCAGAGCTTCTTCAATGCAGGCAAGCGGCTCTTCATCGCCTCATGCCTCTACGCCATCGAACAGCGCCGCCCGACCTTGGGCTTTGCCGGTGAGATCATGGCCGGAGGCGGAGACAAGAAGAAGAGCTACACGGCAATCGCCGAGACCACGAACATTCCAATCGTTTCCCGCACGTTCCTCGAAATGGCCGACGTCCCGGAAAAAACCCTCGGGGCCTATGTGTCCGTCATCCAGGGATCCGGTCTCGAACTTTGGAACGACCCCGCGGTTGACAGAGTGACCTCAGCCAGCGACTTCGACTTCTCAACCTTCCGGCGCGATCCCCAAAGTCTCTACATCGTCGTCCAGCCCGAGCACCTGAAAACTCTCGCCCCCCTCGTCCGGCTTCTCTTCGCGGATGCCATCGCCTCCCTCCAGCGCCGCGAGCCGGGACCGGACGAACACCATGCTGTCACGTTCCTGATGGACGAGTTTGACCAACTCGGACGCCAGCCCCTCGTCCTCTCGTCCATCAAGACCATCCGCAGCTTCGGCGGCCGGTTCTTCATCATCTCCCAGACCATCCCCGGTCTCGATGACATCTATGGCGAAACCGGGCGTCGCTCCCTGCAGGGTGGCGCAGGCGTGCAGATCTACATGACGCCGCAGGATGACCGGACGGCCGAGGTTCTGTCGAATGCCTTGGGGCGCTCCACGATCACAGCCGTGACTGAGAGCCAGTCACGGGTGCGAGCGCTGGAAGACAGCGCGAATGTCAGCAGGCGGTCGGAAGAGCGGCCGTTGATTTCGGCGAACGAGGTGCTGCGGTTTCCGCTGGACGAAGTTCTGGTTCTGCCAGAGGGGCAGTATCCGATCCGGGCGCGGCACATCCGGTACTACGAGGATCGGCACTTTGGGCCGATTGATCGAGCGCGGAAGGGAAAGGCGTTGCCGACTACACGGGGCAGCGGAGCGGATAGCAGGCAAGTTGCTGTTGGGAAGCTGTCGGGCTTGGCCGCGTCCGCTGAGCGTGCAGATGCCGAGGTCTTCGGGGAGGCGTCACGGGTGTTTCAGGCGATTGCAAAGAGCGCAAAGAGCCAACGGAAACTGCCCGCAAGGGTCTGAGGGGTGTTTATTAACTGAACGTCACAGCCCACACTGGTGGGCGGGTCTCAGCCCTGCGCCGTTATCAAAAGCAGAGAATCTCCGCCACCCCACGCCGCCCGTCCTGCCGCGAAAGCTGCACCACCAAGTCCACGCTCCCTTCGCAGTACCTCTTCACCTCCTCGAACCCCATGCCAAGCCCGGCGGCCATGACCATTATCGCCAACCGGTCGATGGCTTTTCGCGCTGTATCGGCATGGATGGTCGTAAATGACCCGCCGTGGCCAGTGTTGATCGCTTCGAGAAAAGTGCGACTTTCCTCGCCCCGCAGCTCGCCCAAGATGATCCGGTCCGGTCGCATCCGCAGCGAGGCTTCCAGTAGCCGCGCCGGGGTGCGTTCGCCTTGCGCGCTGCGGTCCGCCTTGAGCGCCACAGCGTTCTCCTGGCGGGGGAAGAGTTCATAGGCATCCTCAATGGTCAGGATCCGCTCCCTCGGGTCCACCATCGACAAGAGGGAACGCGCGAATGTCGTTTTGCCGGTCGAAGTCCCGCCGGCGATCAAGATGTTCATGCGCTCCTCGACGCACAATCGCATGGCATCGACAACTTGCCCGGCCTCGGCCAGATTCATCGCCTCCCCTGCCCTTTCCCGACGTTTGGCGTCGAGATCGATGAGACAACCGTGTAAGAGGCGCGGCTCGATCAGCTGATCGGCGGAAAGCTTGAATGGCCGGAAGGTGATTGCCATCCCGCCTTCCACGATCGGCGGTGCCACGACCTGCGCCCGGATCGCCATATCGCCCCAGACGATCTTTCCCGAAACGGTCGGCTTCTTGTCGGAGAACTGCACGCCAACGGCAGAAGCTATTGCCTGCCCAAGGTTGTTAGACAGGATCCGATCGATGGACAGATGCGCGACCCGCTCCATGTGCGTCGCGCCCTTCCGCTCGATCCAGACCTTTCCGTCGGGGTTGATTGCCACCTCCACCAGATCGTCTCGCATAAACAGGGGTGCAATCGGTGTCAGGTAGGTGCCGAGGAAACTCGGCCGATCATCCATCACCAGATTTCCAGATCGCGGTCGACCATGACCGTGATCGCGGCCCCAGGGGCGACGGTGATGATCGGCGGCAGGCTCGTATAGGCCTCGACCGCGGAGCCCATGGCAGTACCCAGGTCCTCGCCCATGCTCTCAGCCGTGTCGGAACTGATCTCGTCAGTGTATTTCGCGGCGGCGACAGCGGGAGCGGCCCCGAGAAGGGAAATGAGCGCAGCCGACCCGAACCTGGCACCGAAGCGCGTGTTGACCTTGCCGGTAATGCCGGAGCGACCCTGGGCGTCCCCACCGAAAGCCTCCATCTGCACGGACTGCCCATCCGGAGTGACGAGCCGCGTCCAGGCGACAAGAATGCGGCCTTGGCCGATGGCCACGTCCGAGGAATAATCTCCGAAGAGGCGCGCGCCGGCGGGGATCAGGATCTGGGCCTGATCGAAGGACCAGACCGGCCGGGTCACGATCGCTGTGATCTGGCCAGGTAGGCTCGAGTCGACCGCATTCTCAAGCGTTGCTTCAATCATCGTGCCCTGCAGGACGGTGTTTGACGGATTGGCGATCACCTGGCTCACTTCCGTGGTGGTGGCTTCGCGCCCCGACTGTACGAAATCCCGACCTGTCGCATCTCGACCCTCGGCTGGGGCCTCGGGCATCCCCATACGGGCATCCCCTGCCCCACCCTTTTGACCATCGTCGAAGACGACCGAAGGTGACGCCACGCGGGCCGCAAGCTGCGCCTCGCGCTCGGCACGCTTGGCCGCCAACTCAGCCTCTCGTTGGGCTTCCGCGGCACCCGCAGTGTCGGCGCTTGCCTTCAGGACGGCGATCTCCTGATCGAACTGCCGTCGCATGTCCTCCATCAGAGCAATGTTCTGCGACTGTGCCTCTTCTAGGGCGAGCGCCAGTTCCTTGGCTGTCTGGTCCTTCTCGGCATCGGCCTTGTCGGCAAGATCACCCAACTCGCGCTGCAGCCGTTCAACCTCGGACTGGAGTGTGGCGTTCCGCGCTTCGAGGTCTTCGCGCTGTGAGGCCAGTTCCCCTTCGATGTCTGAGAACCCATCACCTGAGGGCTTAGCTTCCGGTCCCGGCTCAATCGCTCCGAAGGGCGAGCCGCCCGCCTGATCCTGGAATTCCTCGACGGCTGAGGTTTCCACATCGGGGATTGTGCGGCTGGAAGGCCAGACCGTCCAGAGCGCGGCAAGGCTGGCTCCGGCCAAGAGTGCGCCCATGCCAAGTCGCTGCTGCCGGGTCATTTTCGGCTTGGGTCGCTCGACCTTGTATTCCGGCTCGGCGCCCGTCTTCGGATCGGTCATCTCGGGATCAGCCATGTCAGAATTCCCATCCCTGAAGCTTGGCGAGCAGGGCCAGATCGGTGGTCACGCCGCCATCTACCCGCTCGATGCAAAGAACATGCGTGCCGATCCGGATCGAATAGGCGGAGCGCAGGCCGGAGACGCGGACGATGCTGCCTCGCGTGCCGGAGTTCAGCGTCACTTCGCGGCCCGTCGCATCCACACCGAAGATCGACGGCCGGAGGCCTGGGGCGAAGGCGAAGTACGTCGCTTGCCCATCGTTCCAGATATGGACGGGTTTCAGGGACTCGTCGCCCGACCAGGCATAGCCGATGTCGCGCGACCCTGAGGCCACGGTGCTGCGGGTCGCCCGGCTCGTGCCGGTCTCGGGATAACGCAGGACCAACCGGTAGGTCGGGTTGTGGGACCGGCCCTCGCCGATCGACAGCGAGATCGTGCGCCGCCCGGTATAGATTGTCATGTTGGTCTCGGCCCCTGCAATCAGGGGTTTCACCGAGACCGTGGTCCGGTTCGAGAGCACCTCGACCTCGAAGGCTTCACTGTCGCCGAGAAGAACCGAGTCGATCCGCTCGCCTGCGCCCAGTTCGATGGCTGTATTCACGCGCAGATGCGTGTCGAGCCGGATGACATCGACGGGGTTGTAGAGGACCGACCGGACGCGCGCGTCGGCACCCATCGATGCTGGGGCGACTTCGGCGGAGGTAATAGTCGCGAAGCCGAGGGCGCAGGCGCAGGCAAGTCCCGGGAGGAGAAGAGAACGGGTCATGGATTGGTCTCCAGGGTTTCGGCGTCGACGCGGTAGGCCGAGACGGTGAAGCCGAGCGGGTTTTCCCAGACATGGGCTAGGGAGCGTTCGGTTTTCGGCTCGAAGGCGAACTCGACAGTAGCGACGAAGGGCTGTGTCACCGGGTCCTGTTTTGTCTTGCGCAGGGTTTTCAGGAAACGGATCTGGGCGACGTTCGGGGAAAGGAAGGTGATCCGGCGCACGGTCACCGTGACTTCCGCACCGGGGCCGTAGACATCCGGCGGATAGGCCGTGTTGCCTCCGCCTTTCGACCAAAGAAGCCGCAGGCTCTCTTCGGCACTCCCGGTCGAGCGGCGCTGGACACTTTCGAGCCGGGCTTGAATGCCCGCGAGGAAATAGCCTTCGCGATCTGAGACGTAAGCCACGAGGAGGCTTTGCTTCAGCGCTTCCTGGTCCTCGATCCCGGTCGGGGCGACCTGCAGGATGTTTTCGGCGTCACCCGTCTGCCGATCGACGAGGACGGTGAAGACCTGGGTTTCCCGCAAAGGCAGGACGAGGACCAGTGCGGTTGCAAGGATCAGGCTCAGCCCGCCCGCGGCACTCGCGACAATCCAGGCGCGCCGGGCCGAGAGGCGGGGCTCCAGCACGAGATCGACATCAAATCCATGCGCCTCCATGGGCGGTCCTCCACTTCTCGAATTCTGGGGCATCAGCTTTTGTCCGATGTCCGGCTGGCGAGTCGCATCGCCGTCTGCACGGCGGACCTGCCGATCTGTCCGGCGGTATTGCCGTTCAGACGTGCATCCGATGGTCGGCGGCCGCCGGCATCCAATCCAGCCGCTCCCCGCCCTGCGCCGATCCCGGACGCGATGCCGGTGCGTCCGTAACCCTTGACGCTGTCGGCGGTACGGAAGGTCGAGGCTGCGACGCTGCCAAGACCGGTCGCGGTCGACGCGAGCGACTGCGCGATCGTCGGCACCATGGCCATGAGGCCAGTTCCGAGCATCATGACGACCACGAAGCTCAGGACATCGCCGATGGTTTCGACCGAGGCGAGCGAGGCCGGGGTGAGGTCCTCCGCGATGTAGATCGTGAAGGCCGCCATGCCGGACGTCAGCATCGGATAAAGAGCAAAGCCGAGGGCAAGGTTCACCCACCGGTCAAAGAGCGGGGCGGTGACCTTGAAAAGTGTGCAGCCGATTGCGACGGGTGCGAAGATGACGAGAACGCCGATCATGATCTTCGCGGCCGAGATCACGATGATCGACACGGTTGCCATGAGGGCTGCCACAAGAAACATCAGGAGGCCCGCGAGGGCGCCGGTGATGTAGCTGCCGTTCTGGCTGATCGCCTGACCCACATCGAGGGCTTGCAGATAGAGGGCATCCAGACCCTCGTAGAGATTGCCCGACCCATCCCCAAACGCGTTCATCACGACCGCGCCGATTTCACTCGGGGCGTTGGTCAGAACGCCATAAACCGAATTGAAGTTGGTCCAGGACGACAAGAACGCCGAAGCAACCGTGATCCGAACCATGAGGCCGAGCCCGTTGCGCAGCGTCATCGGCACGGCTTGTGCCATCAGATTGATCCCGATCAGAGCCACCACCAGGACCGACCCGACCCGGAAGACCGGCACAATCTCGGCTGCCACAGCATCAAATGCCGTAGCGCCAACCGCTGTTGCGGCGGCATCGACCTGGGTCAGAATGTCGGCGATGATGGCCATGGATCACTTGGCCCGGCAGCTTTGCTCAAGCTCGCGAAACCGCGCCTCGGTTGCACGCCGATCTTCATCGCGGATACGTTCCAGCGCCGGACGGTCTGCATCGGTCAGTTCTGCCGTCGACTTGCCCAAGGCGGCCGTTACGAAGGCGTCGAAGCTGAAGCCGTCGAAGAGGCAAGCGCAGGAGCCTTCTTCAAGCCGCCGCGACATCGCTACGCGAAAATAGGCCTGCCGAGCCACTGCGCGGAACTTCCAATCGGTGATCCCCTCGGGCAGGTCGATCACCTCTTCGCAGGAAGGCCTGTCAGCGGCAGCAAAGATGCCGGTACCGCGCCTCTGCATCTCGGTCAGGAGGACCAGCGCGGTCTCCGCATCCTGCGCGCCTACCGCTTCCCGGGTTTCTTCGATCAGCTGAACGTCACTGAAAGTGGCGATGTCTTGCGCAGCAGCGAAGCTGGTAAAGCAGACCATGACAACAACCGCCGCGACGTGGTGAGAAGCCCGCCGCATCATTCGGCCCCCGAATAGTCGAAGAAGCTCTTTTCCTTGGCCTGCTCTGCGGCCCAGTTCACACCCGTCTGCCCGGCGGCCAGCCCCGCAGCTGCGTTCAACCGCCACATCTGGCCGAGCATGTAGTTGGTTTCGGCCGCCATCCGGGTGTTGAGGTCGATGCTTTCCTTCAGGCCCTCCTGATTGGCGATTTCAGCCACCAAACCGTCGATCCGCGCGAGGCTTTGGGCGGCTTCCTCGTAGGAAAGCTGCGCCACGCCCATGGCCGTGGCACTCGTCGCTGCGGTCGTCGCGATGAGCTTGTCCTGCGGATTGGCGGAGGAGGACAGCCCGGCCAGGGTTTCCGAGGTTAGGCCGGCCCCTTCCAGCGTGTCGCGCATGTATTCGGCGGCCATCTTGTCGCCCATGGTCACATCGCCATCTAGAAGGCTGTCCAGGAGCCCATCGAAATCCCCGATGGTCAGCGCATCCTGGAAATCGGAGAGATCGGTGATCTTGGCCGCCCGTGAGCGCAGGTCCTCCACCGAATTGTAAAGGCTCGCGATCTCGTTCAGGCCCGAGATTGATCCGAGGATGCCTTCGAGGTTGGTCAGCTGCTCGAGACCGGTCTCGACCTGCTTCTTCAATTCTTCGATCTGCGCGATCTGGTTTTCGGCATCGCGAAGTGCCGCCTGCAGCTGCTCGATGTTCTTGGCAAGGTTGGTGCCGTCGATGACGGGCACGCCTTGGGCCAGAAGAGGTGATGCCAGGATCGATGCACAGACGGCGAGCGCGAGGCGCGCCCTCGTTCGAAGGACGGCAGGTCTCACGGAGTGTACTCCCAGAAGGTGGTGTATTGCAGGGATTGCGCGGCGTCCGAGAGCCCACGGGCCGCCTCGACTTTGACGGCACCCGCGCGCAGCCGCAGCGTCAGGGCCGTAAGGCGCGCGCGTTCGGCGAGCATGTAGGTGTTCTGATCGACCGCTTCTTTCGGGGTCTGGGGCTTGGCCTCTTCAAGGAACCCCTTGATCCGCGCCATGGCCGCCTCGATCTGCCCCGACTGCTGGCCGGAATAGCCGATGAAGGCTGAGGACATGTTGCCCCATTCGGCACTCGCACCCTCCACCCCCGCCAACGTGCCCGTCACGTCCGCGCCGGTGATCACCGAAAGATAGGCGTCATAGTAGCCCGAGATCCGGCGGACGTAGTTCTGGGTTTCCTCGAAAGGAGGGATGCCACCGTATTTCTGGACGTTGCCGGGCCCTGCGTTGTAGGCCGCAAGCGCGAAGTCGATCCGGCCGAAGCTGTTGAGCTGGGTCGCGAGATAGCGGGCGCCACCATCGAGGTTCTGCAGCGGGTCGGTCGGATCAACGCCGAGATCGGCGGCAGTGCCCGGCATCAACTGGCAGAATCCCATGGCCCCGACCGGGCTGATCGCCGCGTTGGAAAACCCGCTTTCCTGCTTCACCAGCGACTGGAAAAGAATGCGCCAGGTCGTCGGAGTGAGCCCAACCTTCACGACGCCGGGATGCGTCTCATAGCGCGCCGCCGTCGCGATGATCATCGCCTCAACCGTCTCACCTTCCCCGAAGAGCCGCTGGCTTTCCGGGCTTGTCTCCTCAAGGGGATATACCTCGTCGGCAGGAGGGAAGGTTCCCGTCCCCATCTCGAAGCCGCTGAGGTCGGTCACGCCGGTCGTATCCGCGAGGAAACGCTCATAGGCGGCCAGCTGGTCGTCTTCGATCTCGCTGAGTTCCGTGCGCGTGGCGAGTTTCTCCCCCTGCTTCACCGCATCCTCAGCCTGTTCGACAAGACGCGAGATGAAGTTCGACAAGCGCGAGCCATCGATGATCGGCACGCCCTGGGCCAGGAGGCCCATAGGCACCGCAGTGCCGAGAAGAAGCCCGAGAAGGAGCGGTGCGCGACTCATGCGGTGTCTCAGTTCGCGCAAGTCGTGTCGGGTGCGTTCATCGTCGAGACGACGACCGTCGTGCCGTCACTTTGCTCGTGCGCTGCGAAGTATTTGCCCTCGGCCCGGAACTGACCGTGGCAGGGGGAGACGGCCCCCGTCTCGACACCGGCGCAGGCGGAGAGGATGGTGAGCCCGAGAAGGGAAGCGGGGATCAAGCGGTTGCGTCTGGTCACGTCATGTCCTTCCAGAAGTCGGGGTTGTCGCGCCAGCCATAGGGCGCGCGGTCTTCACCGGATCGGCCGCCGCCAAGCACGGCGAGCGCGGGTCCGAGGGCCGCGAGATCCATGTTCACGAAGACCGAGTCTCCGGCCGAGCGCAGGAGGGCGAGGCGCAGGCCGCCCGTGGGCGTGCAGAGGAACTCGGCCTCTTTCTCGTTCAGCCGCAGGATCCGGTAATCCTCGGGGTTTGCGCGCGGGTTCGGGTAGAGAAGCTGGGTCACTACGCTTTCCGCGATGATTTGTCCGACCTTGACCCGGGTCAGATGGGTCGGAGTCTGGGTCAGCATCATCACCACGGCATTCTTCTTCCGCATCGTGACGAGCCAATCGTGCAGGCGCTTCTCGAAGATCGGATCGTCGAGCATCTTCCAGGCTTCATCGATGACGATGAGGGTCGGACGGCGATCCTCGATCACCCGTTCGATGCGCCGGAAGAGGTAGGCCAGAAGCGCTGAGCGCTCGGTCCCGAGATCGAGGATCTCCGACATGTCGATGCCGACCACATCTTCGGACAGGCTGATCTGGGATGTGGCCCCGGGCCCGAAGAGCCAGCCATGCCGACCCCCCTGCCCCCATTCCCGGACCCTTCCCACCAGATCGCCCTCGTCGTCTGTCGAGGCGACGAGGGTTGCGAGGCCGTCGAAAGTCCTGAGCCGCGGATCGGCCGAAACGATCTGACGGACGGCGGCGTTCAGGCTGACGGTTTGGGCGGTCTCGAAGGGGCGCGACCCTGCAAGGATGTCACCAAGCCAGTCGGTGAGCCAGGCCGCCCCGCGCTCATCGGTCTCGGTCTGAAACGGATTGAAGCCTGTCGCCTCGCCGATCCGGATCGCAGAATAGCTGCCACCCAAGGCGCGCACGGCCATCTCGAGGCCCCGGTCCTTGTCGATGACGAGGATGCGGGCATGCACTCGCCGCGCCTGCGCCATCAGAAAGGCCGTGCCAAGGGTCTTGCCCGATCCGGTGCGGCCCAAGACCAGCGTGTGGCCGGCGCTCGGCTCGGCACCGCGCTCGCCCTTATCGTGGAAATTGAAGCGGTAGAGGCTCGAGGTCACCGTCGGCAGCGCCGTGATCGTCTCGCCCCAGGGCGACTGTGCCTTGGAGCGACCTTCCGTCACCCGGTGCAGCGCTGCGAGGTGGGCGAAGTTCTGGGCTGACAGAAGTGCGGTGCGCGGGCGGTAGGCCCAGTTGCCCGGGGCCTGGGCGAACCAGGCCGCGCGGGCGGCGAAACTCTCACGAACGAGGGTCGCCCCGCAATCCTGTCCGGCGCGCCAGACTTCGGAGGCGGCTTCCTCCAGCTGTTCCGGGGTCTCGGCCGTGACCATGACCGTCAGGTGATGTTTGCCGAAGACTTGTCGGCCTGAGGCGACATTGTCGGCGGCCTCATACAGTTCCTGACGCAGGGTTTCAGCGGCATCCTCAGAGGCACGCATCTGGCGTGCCGTGCGCTTGATGCGCTCTTCGATTTCGTTGTTGCGCGCGGGGGTGAAGCTGTTGGTGATGACGATGTCGTAGGGCAGTTCCAGCGCGTCGAGCATCCGCGCCCAGGTGCGGGCCGGATAGGATTTCACGCCGAAAATCGTCCCGAAACGCATCCCTTCGCTGGTTTCGATTTCCACCCGTTTGCCAGCAAAGATCATCTGCGATGACGCGACAGCCTCGGCAAGAAATTGGCCGCGCATCGGAAGCACCTTGGCCATCGGCTGCCCAAGAAGGACGCCAAGGAGACCCAGCCATTCCCCGGAGGAAACGGTCAGCCGCCGGAAGCCCAGACCCTGGCAGGCCCCGGCCAAAAGACCCATCGCTTCATTCAGGCGCTCGATCCTCTGGCCGAGGTCGCCTGTGAAGGCTGCCTTGAAGAGTGCGCCGATCAAAGGGACACGTTTTAGTACTGTGGGGCGAAGGATGAGCGAGACCACCAGCACTCGCCGCTTCAGGGTGCGGGCGCGAAGATGTCCCTGCCATCGGGCATCGACCATTGCCGCGAATTCGGCCCCGATGCCCTCAGCATCGAAGGGCTTCAGCTGGGGTGCGTCCGGCAGGGTCAGCTTGGAGACATGGAACCCGAAGCCTTCGCCCAACTGGCCGATCAGCCGCGCAAGCGAAGTGGTCGCGAGTGAGAGGTCCCCTTCTTCCGTCGTGAAACTGTCCTGCCCCTCGACCACGGCAGAGGCGATCAGGTCACCCTGCCGGGTCAGGATCAGATTGTCCGCAGGTGCGGACAGCCAGGGCAAGTGCCGGGCGAAGGTCTCGGCTGCGAGATCCTCAGGCCGCAAGACAGATCGAAGCGCCGGGGTGGCCGGGAAGAGGGATTTGAGGTCAGCTGACATGGCGATCTCCGCCAAAGGCCGACTTGCCCCGTGTGCGCGGGGTGCGGGAAAAGACCACCGCAACGGTCTCGAAGAGGTTCGGGTTGCGATCCGCGACGAACCACAAGACCGGATATCCGATGACGCCGATCAGCAGAAACCGCCAGTCGTTCGCCCCAACGAAGGGGATGACCGAGCCCAGCATCAGGCTCACGAAGTAGCCGATGGGAAGGCCGAAGATCTTCGGCGGCCGGGTGAGGCCGAGAAACAGGGGCGCGTCATGCATGGGGAACATCCGAGGGAGCGGCCAAGCCGAGTGGGCGATGCCACCCGGCCTGTCGCCGATCCCGCCTTAGGGGGCCGCAAAGCCGTCGATGATGGTCGCGGCCGAGAAGACGAGGACCACACCGAAGAAGATCGCAAGGAAGAGGGGCCAGTTCAGGCGGCCGGTGAACATCATGTAGCCGGCAGCCACGACAGCAAGGATGGCGATCAGCCGTCCGATCGGGCCGGTCAGCCCGTCCACCACGACCTGCAGCATGTTCTCCAAGGGGTCGAGGTTCTGCGCGAGAGCGGGCTCCGCGAGGATTGCCGCGAAGGGCAGCGCCAGCAAAAGGGTGTGCAAAGCCAGGCGCGGCAATCGCACGCCAAAAAGATTGCGGAACATGGGGGTTACTCCGAACTGAGGGTTGCGTTGGTCAGCCGCAAAACCTTGGCCACATGGCCCTCGGTCTCGGCATAAGGGGGAATGCCGCCATAGTCGCGGACCGCTTCGGGTCCGGCATTGTAGGCGGCCAGAGCAAGATCTGCAGCGCCGAAGTCTTCAAGCTGGGCGAGGAGATAGCGGGCTGAGCCGTGCAGATTGTCTTCCGGATCATGGGGATCGACCCCGAGGAGATCGGCGGTTCCTGGCATCAGCTGACCCAAGCCGATGGCACCGACAGACGACCGCGCATCTGGATTGAAGGCAGATTCCACGGCGATGTTGGCCCGAAAGAGTGCGAGCCATTCCGTCCCGGAGAGCCCCGCCGCATTCAGCGCAGGATGGCGGAGGTAGTCGTCGCCGACGTCGAGTACGAGATCCTCGATTTCGGCTGTGCCACGCGGACCCCTGCCCTTCGGGGTTGTGCCATAGGACGCGAGCACAACGAGACCATCATCAGCTGCATCGGTCTTAGCATCATCTGTGAACTCGGCGTTGTTCGGATCGCCGCGTTTGGGAAGCTTTTTGCCAAGATCGAGAACGCTGGCCCGAACCCGCAAGTCCTCTGCCCCTGTCCCCAGATCAATGACCTCGGCCAGGGCACCTTGTGCGGCAATGAGCCAAAGCGCCAGCCCTGCGCCGAGGGTCAGATCAGGGAATGGGCTCCACCGCTGCGTCATGGGTCCAGGTCGCCTTCTCGCCCTTCTTCAAAGGAACGGGGACCGTGGTCAGACCCAACTCGACCGCGAAAGAGATCAGACCGGTGACGGTCTTGAACTCCCGTGGTTCGAGCCCGCGCGAGATCACCAGAAGGGCCGTCTGGTCGCCAAGGCGCAACTGGATGCGCCAGGTGCCTTGCCAGACATTGAGAACCTTCTTTGCGTCCTCGACACAGAGGGCTTCGACGATGCCGCCTTCGGTCAGGGCCTCCTTAAGTCCGGCCTGCAAGATCACCGGGGTCAAGTTCCTCATGGGTTGGCACCTTCCGAAGCAACACGCTTTCGGCAGAACATAGTGCATGTTGCGCTGATGAGAAACATGTCGTCGCACAACATGGCGCTCACCTAGCGGTAGAATCCTATTGCGTCAATAGCGGTGTTTTGCAATTCATGCACATGTTTTGAAACCGCGGACCGTGCATGCCCCTTCTCCGCTCCAGACACGCTTGCCTCGCCGCCGCCGCCCTGTTCACGATGCCTGTCTGCGGCGTCGCTCAAGGTGCGACGGCGTTGGACTGCTTGCCGCCGGTCCCGCCTGCACCGGTGACCGATGCTGCCACGCGCGCGGAATATCGCGTGGAGATCGGGCAGGAGTTCACGGCCTATTTCGATGAGGCGCAGACCTATCTGCGCTGTCTGGATGCCGCGCGAGCCCAGGTGTCCGAAGAGATCAACCGCGCGATCCACGACTACCAGGCTCTTGGCGAGGACCCGGACGGATGACCGCGTGAGATCAGGTCCCCCTACCCTTCCCCTCCCGGCATCTTCACAAGGAAACTCCCATGACAAGACTACGAGCTGCGGCCGCCCTGGCAGCGACCGCCATGTCACTTTCTGTTGCGGCTCCGGCACAAGCCTACCCCGTCGATTGCGCGATCCTTCTCTGCCTCGCAGGCGGCTGGCCAGCCTCGACCGAATGCGCCCATGCCCGCACCGTCTTCATTGCCCGGATCACGCCATGGCCGGTCGAGCCACCGCTGCAAATCTGGAACTGCCCGATGCGGGCGAGTTTCCGCGGCGAGGCCAAACCGATCGAGCGCCTGTTCGACATCGCCGTTCGCGGAGAGACTGCCCCGCTCATCTCTGTCCCGAAAACGCCGTGGGCACCTCAGCTCGTCCAGGATCGGGCAGATGTCGATATCTCCGATCCGGCGTTTGACTTTGTCCGCTCGATCCGCGTGTTCGAGATCACCTACCAGCAGAGACGCAACTCTGACGGCGACTGCAACAGCTGGGGCGCCGTGTACATGGGCACCTATGGCGCTCAGGGCGACTACAGCCGTCGTCGGAGCAGCATTTCTGCGGTGCCGACCGCCTCAGACCTCACCGTGCCGGCAGACTGTCGCAGCTATTGGCACCGGTCTGTTTTCGTCGAATGGCGCGACTATGAAGGGAGCTACGGACACGAAGAGGTTCATTACTGAGAACATGAACGACCGCCCTCCCACGAAACGATCGAGTGACCGGATCCCCAGAAACAGAAACGACGCCAGACCATAGGCCCGACGCCGCACTGATTTCCTCGTGGTGATGGAAATCTAGCGCGAGCTTTGGGTCCGTTCAACCGGCAAATGCCTTTGCCGGAACGAAATTTTGCACGGCTCACGGTCTGGTGTCGCCCCAAGACGGAACGACACATCATGGAACTCACGACCGGCGCCATCCTGCGCCGCATCACCGAAACACCACTCTCCACTGCGGCCCATAAGCTCGCGACGATCATCCTCGACGGCATCGCCTGGAAGGATGGCTACAACGGGCTTGAACGCGGAACGGCCGCGTTCACGCTGGCGCACCTCGCCGAAAAGATGGGGGTTTCCCGGCAGCATCTGACGGCGCTCCTGGTCGAGCTCGCGGCGTCCGGCTTGGCGCTGGCCCGGTGGAAGCCCAATGGCAAGTTTGCGCCCTGGCTGTTCCGGTTCGGGGGGCATATCGCAACTGGAACAGCGCCAGATGTCGTGTCATCTGCAGGCGACACATCACTATCTGGAGACTCTAAGAACAAAACTATCTTTGCAGGAAAGATCGAGATCGGCGCAGTAGCCAGCGTCTACCACACGCCTTGGGCAGAATTGATCAAGTCAGCGAAGGTGTCGCTTGCCTGCTGGAACGTCGATACGCAGATCATCTGGGAACGTTTCCTGACTTTCAACCAGTCGCGCGGCAATGCCCATGTCCCGGCTGGCTACTTGCTCGGCTTCATGCGGCGCTGGCGGACCAGTTCGTCAAGCCGGGCTCCAACGTTTTCATCGGAGCCGGAGCTGCTGGCCAAAGAAGATCCGAAAACGCTCGAGCTCCATCAGCAGATTCGGGCTGCTCCTAGTGCCAACCGACAGTTTCACGCATCGGATTTGTGCAGCCTGATTGGCCAAGCCGCCTACGATGCTCGTGTCCTAGATGTCGTCCGACAGTTCGGCTGTCCAAGGTTCACTGCAATCCTTGCCGTGCACGGACGCGCCGTTTTGGCAGGAGAAATCTCGCGATGAGATGGCTTGATGCGGAAGAGAGACCTCGGACATGCTTGCTCCAATCATTTCTGCCGGGGTTTCTCCGACCACTTTCAAACCAGGGATTGACCCATTGGCTTCACGACGGCACCACCGTTGGCAAGGTCTCCTGCCTTCGCCAGCCCGCGCCCCTTGATCAGTGCGTAGACAGCCGGAATCACGACCAACGTCAGGATGGTGGACGACACCATCCCACCGATCATCGGCACGGCGATACGGCTCATAACCTCAGACCCGGTGCCATGCGCCCAAAGGATCGGCATCAGGCCCGCCATGATCGCCACCACCGTCATCATCTTGGGCCGCACCCGTTCGACAGCGCCGACCATGATCGCGGCATCCAGATCGGCGCGGGTGAATGGGCGTCCTGCGCGGGCGACCTCGGCCCTGCGTTCCGCCAATGCATGGTCGAGGTAGATCAGCATGATTACCCCGGTTTCTGCGGCGACACCGGCCAACGCGATGAACCCGACCGCGACAGCCACCGACGTGTTAAAGCCCATCCACCACATCAGCCAGACGCCGCCAACCAGCGCGAAGGGCAGGGACAGCATCACGATCAGGGTTTCGGTCAGGCGGCGGAAGTTGAGAAACAGCAACAGGAAGATCACCGCCAGTGTGATCGGCACGACGATTGCCAGCCGAGCCTTGGCACGTTCGAGGTATTCGAACTGACCGCTCCAGCCCAGCGAATAGCCGGGCGGCAGGATCACTTCGCCAGCCACTGCCGCTTGTGCCTCGGCGACATAGCCGCCCAGATCGCGGCCCGCGATGTCCACGAAGATGTAGACGGCAAGCTGACCGTTCTCAGTGCGGATCGACGTCGCACCCCGTGTACGCTCGACAGCGGCGACCTCGCCCAGGGGCACAGTGCCACCACCCGGAAGCGCGACCTGAACCTCTTGCGCGATGGCCTCGGGATCCTGGCGCAGCGCTGCGGGATAGCGCAGTGCCACGTTGTAGCGCTCGCGTCCCTCGACGGTCTGAGTGATCGCCTCGGCCCCAAGCGCCATGGCGATAACCTCCTGCACGTCCTGGATCGACAGGCCGTAACGCGCCAGCCGTTCCCGGTCGGGCACGATGTCGAGGTAATAGCCGCCGATCACCCGTTCGGCATAGGCGCTGGTGGTGCCGGGAACATTCCGCAGCACCGCCTCGACCTGCCGCGCGACTGCCTCCATTTCTGTAAGGTCAGTGCCGAAGACTTTCACCCCCACAGGAGTGCGGATGCCGGTGGCCAGCATATCGATGCGGGCGCGGATCGGCTGGGTCCAGGCGTTCGAGACGCCGGGGAATTGCAGGGCGGCGTCCATTTCCAGCCGCAGACTTTCCATCGTGACGCCCTCGCGCCACTCATCCTTCGGCTTCAGCTGAATGATCGTCTCGAACATCTCGGTAGGGGCCGGGTCGGTTGCCGTCAGCGCACGTCCCGCCTTGCCGAAGACGGTCTCGACTTCCGGGAAGCTGCGGATGATGCGGTCCTGCATCTGAATCAACTCCGCTGCTTTGGTGACGGACAAGCCCGGCAGGGTGGTGGGCATGTACATCATCGTGCCCTCGTCCAGAGCGGGCATGAATTCGGACCCCAACTGCCGCGCGGGCCAGATTGTGGCGACCAGTGCCACCAGCGCGAGCGTGATTGTGAACACCCGCGCCCGCAGCACCCATTGGATGACGGGTCGGTAGATCGCGATCAGGGCGCGGTTCACCGGGTTGCGGTGTTCCGGCACGATCCGCCCGCGCACGAAGATCACCATCAGCGCGGGCACCAGCGTCACTGACAAGAGCGCTGCGGCCGCCATGGCGAAAGTTTTGGTTGCAGCCAAGGGGCCGAATAGGCGGCCCTCTTGCCCTTCCAGCGCGAAGATCGGCAGGAAGGAGACGGTGATAATCAGCAGGCTGAAGAACAGCGCCGGGCCAACCTCGGACGCGGCTTCGATCAGCACTTCCACCCGTGGCTTGCCGGGTTCCGCCCGTTCCAGATGCTTGTGGGCGTTTTCAATCATCACGATGGCGGCGTCGATCATCGCGCCAATGGCGATAGCGATGCCGCCAAGGCTCATGATATTGGCCCCGATGCCAAGCGCGCGCATGGCGGTGAAGGCCATCAAGAGGCCCACCGGCAGCATGATGATGGCGACCAGCGACGAGCGGACATGCAGCAGGAAGACAAATGTGACCAGCGCCACGACGATGCTTTCCTCAAGAAGTGTCGTCCGCAAGGTTTCAATGGCTGACAGGATCAAGTTGGACCGGTCATAGACGGTGACGATCTCCACCCCCTCGGGCAGGCTTCGCGCGATGGTCTCGATCTCGACCTTGGCGTTATCGATCACGTCGAGTGCATTGGCCCCCACTCGTTGTAGCACGATGCCGCTGGCGACCTCTCCCTCGCCATCAAGCTCTGCGATGCCCCGACGCTCATCGGGCACGATCTCGACCCGCGCTACGTCGCGCAGCAGAACCGGCACGCCCCCCTCAGCACGGATCGGGACCATTTCCAGATCGGCTATGCCGTCCAGATAGCCGCGCCCGCGCACCATGAACTCGAATTCCGACAGCTCGACCGTGCGCCCGCCGGTGTCCATGTTGCTGGCCGCAACTGCCTCACCGATCTCGGACAGGGTGATGCCAAGCGCCCGCATCCGCACCGGATCGACGGTGATCGAGTATTGTTTCACAAACCCGCCGACGCTGGCGACTTCCGACACGCCGTCGGCACCGCTGATGGCAAAACGCATTACCCAATCTTGCAAGGACCGCAGCTCGGCCAGGCTCAGGTTCTCGCCCTTCAGCGCGTATTGATAGACCCAGCCCACGCCCGTCGCATCTGGCCCAAGCGCGGGCGTCACTCCATCCGGCAAACGTGCTGCGGCGGCGTTGAGGTATTCCAGCACGCGCGAGCGGGCCCAGTAGGGGTCCACGCCATCTTCGAAGATGATGTAGACGAAAGAGATGCCGAAGAACGAGAACCCGCGCACCACGCGTGACTGTGGCACGGTCAGCATGGCCGAAGTGAGGGGATAGGTCACCTGATCTTCGACCACCTGCGGCGCTTGCCCAGGATATTCGGTCAGCACGATCACCTGCACATCCGACAGATCGGGGATGGCGTCGATCGGCAGTGTGCGCAGGGACCAAAGGCCCGCAGCCACGGTAAAGACGGTGGCAAAGAGCACAAGCAGCACGTTGCGGGCCGACCATTCGATAATGCGGGCGATCATGGGTTGGCCTCCGGGGTGGATCCGGGCGCTGCAAGGGCAGCCAAAGCCGCATTGAGGTTGCTTTCGGCGTCGATCAAGAAGGTGGCAGAGCTGACCACTATGTCGCCCGCGCCCACGCCGCTGACGATCTCGATCATGCCGTCGCCCTTGCGCCCCACGGTCACAGGTTCGGGCCGGAACCGCCCTTCACCCAGATCAAGGATCACCACCTGCCTGTCGCCGGTGTCGATCACAGCACCCTCTGGTACCTGCACCACGGGTGCACCGCCGAGCATGATTTCGACCTCGGCGAACATGTTGGCGCGTAGGCGCCCGTCCGGGTTCGGCAATTCAATCCGCAGCTTTCCAGTGCGGGTCATCATATCGATCTCGGGGTAAATGGTGTCGATACGGCCCGGAATCGGGCCATCCGTGAGGCCACGAAAGCTCACCCGAACCTCTGTTCCTACTGCAATCTCCATCAGCGCCGCTTCAGGCACTTCGGCGATGACCCAGACGGTCGAGGTGTCAGCGATGCGGAACAGGGTATCGCCCGCTTCCGACATCATGCCTTCGACCGCCATCCGCTCCAGCACCACGCCGCTGCGCGGGGCCATGATCGGAATACTCACTGTCGTCTGGCCCTCGGTCGCGATGCGGTCGATCACCTCTCCCGGCACGCCGAGGTTTTCCAATCGTTGCCGCGCGCCCTCCCTCAACCGCCCTTCCGACCGCACGTCGGTCAGGAACTGTGCAAGAGCGGCAGCGATCTCGGGTGAATAAAGCGTCACGAGCGGTGCGCCTTCGGCGATCGTGCTGCCCGTGGTCACATCGGCAACGGTTTCTATGAAGGCGTCGGCGCGCAACGAAATTACGCTGATCCGGCGTTCGTCCAGTTCCACGATGCCCGGCGCCCGTAATGTGGCCGCCAGAGGTGCCAACACTGCTTCGGCCGTCCGCACCCCGGTGCGCTGCAACTTGCCAGGGCTGACAGTGACCGAGCCGTCATCACTGTTTTCACCGTCATAGACGGGGATGTAATCCATCCCCATTGAGTCCTGCTTCGGCACTGGCGAGGTGTCTGGCAGGCCCATCGGGTTGCGGTAGTAGAGGATGGTCCGCTCACCTGTTTCAGCCATTGCCATTTCTGAACTGGGCTCGGGCGCAGGGCCCAGCGAGAGATCCTCGCTGGCGAGAACAGGCAGGAAGGCGCGCCCATCTGCCGTTTGCCGCTCGGATACCGACCATTCGGGCAACCCATCCGGGTGCCTCCAGTAGATCACCGGGCCGGTCGGCTCTGCTTCAGGGGCGTCAGCACCCGGCATGGCGACTGCGTCATTGCCCATCAAGACGGCAAGCTGCATCTCAGCCATGCCTATCAGGCTGGCCACGGTGATTCCCTTTTCGCCTGCGGTCAGCCCGATCCATCCGGCACTGCCTGCAACAAGGACTGCGGCAGTCAGCTTGCCAACCGCGCTCATGGCTCGGCTCGCAATTCCAGTTCTGCCTTCACGGTTTCCGGTTCACCCTGCACCTTGGCCGCCACCGAAAACCGCCATCCCCCCGCCATGGTGAGATCCGTGCTGAACAGGTAAGTGCCCGGGCCTTCGGCCGGCAATGCGGTGACAGCGGAGGTCATCGCCTCCATCCCGTCGGGGGCCATGTCCATGCGCGTGGCATAAATGACCGCGCCCTCGACCGGCTGGCCGGTGCGAAGATCGGTCAGACGAAGTTCAATCGTTACCCCAGAACCGACACGATGGTCGGTCGAGACGATCTCGAAACGGTAGTCGTCTGCACCTGCCCAGAGGGCAGATACGCCGATGAGAAGTGCCAGAACGGAGCCGCAAATGCGGCGGAACATGTTTGTCATGAGGAAGACCCTTTGATTGCAGCGACAGCGCACCCGCGAAGCCAATTGGCGCAGGTGCAAACGGCATCATCCGCGCGCTGACGCACGCGGCGGGGTCAAATGCGGGGAGGTCGTCTCAAGCCATCCGGCGGAAGCCCGGATGGTGGATGCAGGTCAGGAAGCATCAGGACTGCAGCAGATGCCTCCTCGGTAACAGAAAGCCCGGGGACTTGTACCAGGGCGAGCAATGTCATCCCGCCACGCGCCATCATTTCGCAGGCGACGCTGCATGCCTGGTCATCAGGGCAATCGCCTTCGCAGCACGGATCGGCTGCTGCCGCGATCTCCGCTGCAAGTCCGGCCGATACCTCACTGACTGTGGCCGCGAACAGGGACACAGCCAAAAGCACTGCTAAAAAGGGTCGGACCATCCACGACATCCAGAATGCATGACATGAGAAGAAAAATTCGGCAACGCACATCCGGTTGAACGGAGTACCGTTGATGCTCGAGCGGCCCGGGGCGGCGTTTTCGGAAAAGGCGGTGCTGGCTTAAATGGCGAGTGTTGCGGGTGCGGTTATTGCGTCGCCTCTATCTCCGGATGCCGATGATCGGTCGCGCAAAGCGAATGGTCGCCCAGAACTTCGATAACGCGGCAATCGGCGATCTTGCCGCCTGCACATTGCACGACCATTCGTTCAAGTTCGGCCTTCAGCGCTGTCAATCGCGCAAGGCGGCTTTCAACCTCTGCCAGCTGAGCCTTCGCGATGGCATCGGCAGCAGCGCAGGACTGATCCGGTCGGTCCGACAGGCTCAGCAGGTCGCGGATCGCTTCGAGCGTGAAGCCCAGATCGCGGGCGTGCCGGATGAAGGCCAGACGCTCCATCGCTTTGCGGCTGTAGAGTCTCTGGTTGCCCGCGCTGCGCTCGGCTTCGGGAAGCAGGCCGATCTGCTCGTAATAGCGGATCGTCGGTACCTTCACCCCGGCGGCCTCGCCCAACTTTCCGATAGTCAGCATCAGATTCCCCTTGAAGCTATAGTTGCTAGAGACATTAGGTTGCTGATTCGATGAAAGCAACTGCCCGCTCAGCGGCAGGAGGAATGACGATGTCGGAAGCTGCACGCGAAACATCCTGTGACTGGACGGTGACGGGCATGGACTGCGGGTCCTGCGCGACCAAGATCAAGGATGCGGTGACGCGCCTGCCGGGGGTAAGCGGCGTCGAGGTTGGCATCATGTCGGAACGCCTGCGCTTGACGCTGGATGAGGGACAAACCGGGCGGGACAAGATCGAGAAGACCGTCCGTGCGCTTGGCTATGAGATTGCGCCGCGCGCCGCCGGTGCGAAGAAGGACTTCGTTTTGCCGGGGGCTCAATCCGCACCTGAGCAGAGCGACATGCATCAAGATCATGATCACTCCGCCCACGCTCCCGCTGGCCACGATCATTCTGGTCACGACCAAGGCCCTAAGGCGGCCAGCACCAAGCGCGACGATAGCGGTCACGGCAGCCCCGGCCACGTTCATGACGACCCCGCCGACCGGGGCAAGCGCTGGTATCAGACCGCCAAGGGCAAGCTGGTCATCTTTACCGCCCTGCTGCTGGGTGCCGCCTGGGTCATCGAGTATCTTGCCCCCGAGATCGGTAAGTGGGCCTTCGTTGCCGCTTGCTTGATCGGCGTGGCCCCGGTAGCGCAGCGCGCCTTTGCGGCGCTGCGGATGGGACAGCCCTTCACCATCGAAAGCCTGATGACGATTGCCGCCGTCGGCGCGCTGTTCATCAACGCAGCGGAAGAGGCGGCACTGGTGGTGTTTCTGTTCGCCGTGGGCGAGGTGTTGGAAGGCGTGGCCGCCGGCAAGGCGCGAGACGGGATCCGGGCGCTGGCCAATCTTGTGCCGAAGACGGCGCAACTCGTTACAGGTGACAGCACGCGCGAGGTTCCAGCCGCAAGCCTGTCTGTGGGCCAGACAGTCCTTGTCCGCCCCGGTGACCGGATTCCGGCCGATGGCGAGATCGTGGATGGCACTTCGGGCGTGGACGAAAGCCCGGTCACCGGGGAAAGCGTGCCCAAGACGCGCGGCCCCGGGGACGCGGTTTTTGCAGGCGCAATCAACACCGAGGCGGCCCTGCGGGTCAAAGTGACCAAAGGTCGCGAGGACAACACCATCGCCCGCATCATCCGTCTGGTTGAAGAGGCCGAAGAGGCGCGTGCCCCGACCGAACGCTTCATCGACCGGTTCAGCCGCTGGTACATGCCTGCCATCGTCGCCGTCGCGGCGCTGGTCATCGTGGTGCCACCGCTGGTCTTCGGCCAGCCCTGGGACACTTGGGTTTACCGCGGCCTTGCCCTCCTGCTGATCGGCTGCCCTTGTGCGCTGGTCATCTCGGTCCCCGCCTCCATCGCTTCGGCCATGTCCACCGGGGCGCGGCGTGGGCTGTTGATGAAGGGCGGTGCCGTGATCGAAGCGGCGGCGAAGGTGGATGTTGTGACCTTCGACAAGACCGGGACGCTGACGCATGGTCGCCCGCAGGTGACGGATCTGGTGCCGTTCGGGACGACCACCGAAGCTGAACTTCTGGCCGTGGCGGCAGGCGTCGAGACCGGCTCGAGCCACCCGCTGGCGATTGCGATCCTGAACAAGGCCAAGGACGCTGGCGTTTCTGCGCTGCCCTCGCAAGACGCAAAGGCGCTGATGGGCAAGGGCGTTGTTGCAACCGTGGGCGGCGCTGCGGCCTATGTGGCCTCGCCCCGCTACGCGATGGAGCATGGCGGGCTGGATGGCCTTGGCCTTCGGCAGGCGACGATTTTTGAGGAGGACGGCAAGACCGCGGTCGCCGTGTTTCGCGAAAAGGCCCCGCTCGGACTGATCGCCATGCGGGACGAGCCGCGTGCGGATGCGAAAGACGCGGTGCGCCAGTTGACGGCCATGGGGGTGACTGCGGTCATCCTGACCGGCGACAACCCGCGCACGGCCGCTGCCATCGGCGGAGGCCTCGGCCTGAAGTTCGAGGCAGACATGATGCCGGAGGACAAGCTTGCCTACATCCGCGAGATCGGAAGTAAAGGTGGCGTGATGATGATCGGCGACGGCATCAACGACGCCCCCGCGCTCAAACAGGCAAGCGTTGGCGTGGCGATGGGATCGGGCACTGATGTGGCGCTGGAAACGGCCGATGCGGCCATTCTTCGTGACCGGGTGACCGACATTCCCGCCACGATCCGTCTGTCGCGCGCAGCAATGGCCAACATCCGCCAGAATGTGACCATAGCGCTCGGGCTGAAAGCCGTCTTCCTCGTGACCTCGGTCTTTGGTCTGACCGGCCTCTGGATCGCGATCCTCGCCGACACGGGTGCAACCGTGCTTGTGACGCTAAACGCCCTGCGTCTGCTGCGGTTTAACCCGGAACGCGAGGGCTGAGCAGATGATCTCCGGTTTTGGCTGGGCCGCGCTGGCCCTTCTTTTCGGTTATCTGGCGCTGTTCTTCTGGGGCAGCGCCCTGGCCGCACAAGCGGCGGGGCGTCCGGTCTGGCTGTTTGCCCGTGCCACCGGGCGCGACCGGCTGGCGGCAATCGGTTTCCGCGCGGCCTTTGCATTCGCCTTCTTCGGGCCGCTCCTCTGGCTCGCCGTTCCCGCGCTCCACAAGGTTGACCCGCTCTGGACCGAGGGGCGTGCTGTCCTTCTAGGCTTGGTCGGGGTCTTTGTCGCAGGGCTTGGCGCGATGGTGGCCTTTGCCGCTCAGATGTCGATGGGATCATCCTGGCGCGTCGGCGTGGTCGGCGGCGAAACCGGCGATCTGGTCTCCGGCGGGCTTTACCGGTTCAGCCGCAACCCGACCTTTGTGGGACAAGCGGCACTGCTGGCAGGTGTTGCGATGGCGGTTCCCTCTCTCCCTACAGTACTCGCCCCGGTCCTGTTTCTCTGGTCGGCCAGCACACAAGTGCGGTCCGAAGAGGCCGCCCTGCGCATGGCAATCGGGCCGGACTATGATCGTTACGCCGCGTCGGTCCCACGCTGGATCGGCAGGAAGAGCAAGGCAGCAGAATGACAAGGGTGATGCTGATTTCTCTGATTGCTGCCGCAGTGGTGGGAGACCAGTTGACCAAGACCGCAGCGCTGTCGCTGCTGTCGCAGGGGACTGCGGTCCCGGTCTTGCCGGGCTTCAACCTTTCCCTCGGGTTCAATACGGGCGCGAGCTTTGGCATGATGGGCGGGTTCATGGCAGGTAAGCCCCTCCTGATGGCGGCGCTGACGGGCGCGCTGACCTTCGCCTTCGCCGTCATGGCATTCCGGGCGCAAAATGCTTTGGAAAGGGCAGGCTTTGCATTGGTCGTGGGCGGGGCGCTTGGCAACATCATCGACCGGCTTCGGCAGGGTGCCGTGACTGATTTCCTTGATTTCTATTGGCGTGACTGGCACTGGCCCACGTTCAACGTTGCGGATATCTGCATCACCTTGGGCGCGGTCCTGATCCTTTTCGCCTCGCTTCCCCTTCGCCGCCGCAAGGAGCCGGTTCTTGACCAAAGCTGATCCGCAATCCATGTCGCGCGACGACCTTTCCTTGACTGCGGCCTTCCTGATCGCTCTGGCGGCCACGCTTGGTGCGCTCTTCATCGGAGAGGTGCTGGGTCAGATGCCCTGCACGCTCTGCTGGTATCAGCGTATCGCCATGTTCCCCTTGGTGCCGATCCTTGGCCTGTCGCTCTGGCCGGGGGGACGCGATGGCGCGCACCTACGGCTTGCCGTTGACCCTCGCCGGGCTCGCACTTGCGGCATGGCATTCGGGCCTGTACGCAGGGATCCTGCCCGCGCCGATCGTGCCCTGCACTGAAAATGGCCCATCCTGCACCGGCGAGGCGCAGATGATCCTTGGCCTGCCGATCCCCTATCTTTCTGCGGTCGCCTTCGCGGCGATCCTTGCCTGTCTCATCCTGCCGAAAGGACACCGCCCATGAACCGCCGCACCCTTATCCTTGGAGCCTCCGCACTTGGTGTTGCTGCCTTCGCGGGTGGCGCCTTCGTGCTGAAACAGCGCCGCGACGCCGAGGCAGAAGCGGTGGCCGCCGCCACGCCAACCGAGGATCAGGCCCTCTTGGTCCGTGACTACTCCCCCAGCTTCGGCCCCGCCGACGCACCATTCACTCTTGTCGAGTTCTTTGACCCTTCTTGCGAGGCCTGCCGTGCATACCACCCCGTGGTGCAGGAAATCCGGCGGCAGTTTCCGACGCAGGTCCGCGTCGTGCTGCGCTACACGGTTTTCCACGAAGGCTCGGACGAGGCTGTGCGCATCCTCGAGGCTGCGCGGATGCAAGACAAGTTCGAGCCTGTCCTCGATGCACTTCTTGAGCAGCAGCCTGGCTGGGCTGTTCATGGCTCGCCTGAGATGGATGTGGCATGGGAGATTGCCGGGGCTGCGGGCCTTGATCCCGAAAAGGCCGAGACGGACCAGTTCTTCCCGGGGATCACTGGTATCCTGAATCAGGATGCGGCCGACGTGGAAGCCTTGGCTATCCGCCAAACGCCAACCTTCTTCCTTAATGGCAAACGGCTGGAGAATTTCAGTGCCGATAGCTTGATGGCCGATGTGCGGTTCGCAGTCGAGAATAGCTGACGACCGTCAGGACCGGTTGGCGAAAGCCGAAAACAGAGCCAGTGTCCGTTCGCTGACATGGTGCTCGATGCCTTCGGCATCGCGTTCCGCCGTCTCGGCGTCAAGCCCGAGGCTAAGCAGGAACCGCAGCACGATCTCGTGCCGGTGCCTACATTCCTTGGCCAGCGCCCTGCCCTGTTCCGTCAGGAAGATTGAACGATACTTGGCCCGGGTGATCAGGCCGTCGCGGGCGAGACGGTCCAGCGTCTTGGCCACCGTCGGCGCCGTGACACCCATTCGGGTAGCGATGTCGACCGGCCTCGCCTCGCCGTGGCTGTGGATCAGTTCGGCAATCAGCTCCACGTAATCTTCTGCCAGCTCGTTTCGCCGCGCTGCGCGCACGCCCTGAAATGCCTCCGCGCGCAAGTCGGGAGAGCGGTCGTCACTGGCAGCATGGAGAACTTCATGAGGATCATCGTGCATCGTGGTCACAGTCTCGCACGATCTGGGTTGACAGGTAAACCCTGCGGGCAGATTGTTAGCCTTGTCTAACATTTCGCGCCAAGACTTTGGTGCCCAGTTCGGGAAGTCCCATCCATGCCTGCCGACGAGAACACATCGGTTGATCCGTCACGGCGCGCCTTGCTCGTTGGGGGCTTGGCCGCCGCCGGTGGCGCAGCCGTTGCCGTCGGCACGGCACGGTCGCAAACAGCACCTGACCCGATGGCTGGACACGACATGTCTGCGATGTCGGCCGATCCCTACGCAGCACCGATGTCCGGCATGGCGCATGGCAACATGACAACGGTCGGGCGCGTCGATCACGACGCGAACGGTTTCGATCCTTCGACAATGTTGACGGACTGGGATACTGGAACAA
>CANJQT010000035.1 GCA_947476475.1 Paracoccaceae bacterium
ACGAAGAAATCGAACGAGGGCCGCGAATATCTGGGCCTGAAGCTGGACGACCCGAGCTTTGCCGCCCCGATCTACGCCAACCTCTTCGATGACGAAGACGGTGAGGGCTCGAGCCTCATCTGGTCCCGCCCCAACACCCGCCGCGGCGACTGATCGGAAAAGCAATGGCCCCGGTCGAAAGACCGGGGCCGATGGCTGGAGGTCTTGGTCGTCGATCTCTCAATCGACGCATTGGGTGGTCAGCGGATGGTCACTACAAGATCGTGCCGAGCACTCATGCAAAGGCGTCCGAGTGGTCCAGCGGTCGCAATCATCCTCTACATCCTTGAAACTTCCGCAGAAGTTGCACACTATGTTGTATCTCATGTAAAAATAGAGGGCGCGGCACATGTTGCTCAAATCTGTTCAAATCGACCATTTCAAACACGTCCTTGATTCCACGATCGTTGAAATACAGCAAGACATCACCTGTCTTGTCGGGAAGAACGAGAGCGGAAAGACTGCGTTCCTTGAAGCCCTTCGACGCCTCAAGCCTGCGCAAGGCAATGTCGATTTCAATATTGGCAAGCACTATCCGGCTTGGCTGGAGAAAATGCACAAGCGCCAAGGTAAGAACCTTGAGCAGTCAAAGCCCATTCAGGTCGTGTTTGAACTTAGTGACGCTGACGTTGCGGCGGTAGAAGCCGTTTTTGGGAATGGCGTTTTGACATCGCGAGTGTTCAGCCTAGCCCGCAGATACGACAACTACTACAGCCATGGGTTTGAATCTGACGAAGCCGTCGCCGTGGCGAATGCTGCGGCTCTGATTGACTTGCCCAAGAAGGTCTCGACCGCGATCGCAGCGGCAAAGACGTTTGCTGAACTCAAGAAAACGCTTACTGTCGCCGCAGAAAAGAACGGCGAAGACGCGCAAGTCCAGACGGCTTGCGCAGCGCTCCAAACGAAGATTCTGGAGATGGTTCCCGCCGACAGCAACTTCATAAAGCGCGTCTGGCATCTTCTTTTCTCCCGTGTTCCCAAATTCTTCTTCTACTCCGATTACAGCCGACTGCCTGGCAAGGTCCGCATCCGCGAGCTCTTGGAGGCTGACGCGGAGAAACTTGACGAAGATGCCCAAACCGCCCTGTCGCTGCTCAAGCTGGCCGGAAGTGACCAGGACTACCTGCTGGATCCAGACTATGAGACGCGGAAGCGGGAGCTTGAGAATGTCGCCAACGCGATCTCTCAGGACGTTTTGCAATACTGGACGACCAACACAGACCTGCGGGTGCTAATCGACATCTCACAGACAACCGAAAAGCGGTCAGACGGACAACACGCTGTCCATGATGAAATGCACGTTCGGATGTATGACAACCGGCACATGCTTTCGCTTCCCTTTGATGAGCGCTCCTCTGGCTTCCAATGGTTCTTCTCGTTCCTGACGGCCTTTTCCAGGTATGAGTATGACGACACGCCTGTCATCATCTTGCTGGACGAGCCCGCGCTGGGTCTGCATGCGAAGGCGCAGAAGGACTTCCTGCGCTTCATCGAAGAACGCCTCGCAAAGCGGTGCCAGGTGATCTACACGACGCACTCGCCCTTCATGATCCAGCCCGACCACCTTGAGCGCGCTCGGCTTGTCGAAGACAAGGGCCGCGACACCGGTTCGGTCACGACTTCGGACGTTCTCACGACCGACCGCGACACCCTGTTCCCGCTACAAGCCGCGCTTGGCTATGACATTGCCCAGCACCTCTTCATCGCCAAGGACAACCTTGTTGTGGAAGGACCGTCCGACTTCCTGTTCATGCAGACCATCTCCGCCCGCTTGATTGAGGACCGGCGCGAAGGGCTGGACCCGCGTTGGTCAATCATGCCACTGGGCGGCGCGGATGTGATCCCGGCCTTCGTCTCCCTCTTGGGCAACCACCTTGATGTGACTGTCGTCGTGGACGCCCGGAAAGAGGGCCACCAGAAGCTGACCGGCTTGGCCAAGGCCGGGTTCCTTGCGGAGAAGCGGATCATCACCATCGGTGAGATCACCGGCGGCAAGATGGCCGACATTGAAGACCTGTTCGCCAAGGACGACTATCTTGCGCTCTACAACGCCGCGTTCAGCAAGAAGGTCAAGGCCGCTGACCTGACGGGCACAGACCCCATCGTGCAGCAAATAGCTCGTGCGGAAGGGGTTGCGCGGTATGACCACAACGCCCCGGCGGAAGTCTTGTTACGAGAGCGGGCTAAGCGCGTTGCGGGCCTTTCGGCGGAAACGCTTGACGCATTCGAGGCACTGTTCAAACGCATCAACGGGACTCTGGCCCAGAGGTGAACGACGTCCAAGCATACGTGTGATCAGGCGAGCAATGCCTTATCTACCTGTTCGCCGAGACGCACTGCCTCCCGGGATTGATGCGGCCGCAGCTGGTTGTAAGCCCGCGAAAGGATCATCTCGCGGATGTCGGCGCTGCTTGCCTCTTCAATCCAGAAGACACTGCATTTCGGCACTTGGATCAGTAGGGTCGCCGCCGCCGCTTTGGTCGTGGGGTGGACACCTGGGCCTTCCAGTTCGTCCATGACGTCGAGCAACTGGCGTATGCGCCGCTCCCGAATGTGGTCCTCTAGGAACCGGCCTTGCGCATATGCGAGCTGTTTTTCTGTGCCGACCGAAATCTCGGCGTATGTCTCTCGGTCAGCTTCGCTTAGGTGGGCAAGCCGACCTTCCGTGGTTTCGACAAACCCAGGAGCAAAGCGCTCGAACAGGTCCTCCAGCATGCCAAGCTTGGTCGGGTAGTCCACAGCATCAAACATGATCATGTCGTCGATTGCGTCGTAGGCCGGCCAATCCAGTTCCCCAATCGCGATTTGAATGAATGCCGAAGGATCCTTGCCCGCCGCGCGGATTTGCTCACCAAGATCATAGGCCAAGCCCATGGCGGTCTTAAGACCCCAACTCCCAAACGGAAGTTCCGAAACGATTTCCCGGGCCCCGTTGTCCCTGATCCGTGTGAAGACGATCTTTGGTGCGGTCTGCATTCTTCTGCCCTCGAGCTTTCCGAGAGACTTGGGGGGCAGTCTCGGGTCGTGCAAGGCCTCTCCGAACTAATTCAGTGACTTAGATGCTGTGGGACAGATCGCGCAATGGAAGTGGCAATATTGCACCTCCCGGCGTTCCGCGGGAACCGGGCCTTGGTCCTGCGGACTGGAGCCAGCCGAGGCAGTCTCCACCCATTCGGGCGACTGTCCCGGGTGCGAAGAGGGAGAGGGAAGCCGGGACGGGTCAGGTCCGGCGGGTGAGAGAGAGCGCTGATCGGGCCTGACCCGTTCCTGCTCTCTTGAGGATTTCCCGATGAACAACCTTTCCCCGTCGACCTTGGCGCAAGCGCCGGTCGCCTCGGCTCCTGCCATTCTGGCTGCGGCTGGCCTTTTGCTGCCCTCACTCGAGCGCGGGCAGCGTGTTGACGGTGCGATGCTGCGCGCGGCCATGGAGACCGCCTTCGGCGCGTCCGATGCCTCCGGCCTCTGGGACTGGAAGACGGCATACGAGGCCTGTGAGGCCGCGACAGTCCTGTTCCTCCGGAAATACGGCCGCGCCATGTTTCGTCAGGCAGACACGCCAGTTGCACGACTGGCCGCCCTGTCGAAGATCGCGGGCCTTCTGCCCAGTCACACGCGGCGGTCTGAGGAAAGTCATGCGCTGCAACAATTTTCCACGCCTGTCCCGCTCGGGCTCGCTGCGCTGACTGCTGCCGCGATTGCGCCCGACGACACGGTGCTGGAGCCATCTGCGGGCACCGGCCTTCTGGCCATCCTCGCCGAAATCTCCGGTGGCCGCGTGATCCTCAATGAGTTGGCGGACACCCGGGCTGACCTCATCTCCTCTCTCTTCCCGGCCATTTCTGTCACCCGCTTCGATGCGGCGCAGATCAATGACCATCTCGATCCCGCAGATGTGCCGTCGGTCGTCCTGATGAACCCACCCTTTTCGGCAATGGCGAATGTCACCGGCAAAGTGCAGGACGTCGCGTTTCGACACATCGCTTCGGCGCTGGCGCGGCTCGCCCCGGGTGGGCGACTGGTCACGATCACCGGCGCGGGGTTTGGCCCGGACATGCCCGCCTGGCGCGATGCTTTCGCCCGGTTGCAGGAACGCGGGACCGTCGTGTTTTCGGCGGCGATCGACGGTTCGGTCTATGCGCGCCACGGCACGACCTTTCCGACGCGGCTGACCGTGATCGACAAGGTCCCCTCTGCCGATTCCTCCCTGTTCCCGGCCTCGCCCGGCATGGCGCCGGAGGTTGCGACGTTGCTCGGCTGGATCGCTGAACATGTGCCGCCGCGTTTGGTCGCTGATTTGCCCAAGCTGCGGTCGCCAACGCCCCCCAACACAGCGCGTTCAGTACGGGGCTATCTCGCTCGCGCGAACGTCGCCCCGACTGCGCGAAAATCCACTACCTCGCCAGCGGCGATCGAACTTCCCTACGAAGCCGTCGATGCTGTGCAACCCGATGCCGCGCGCCTCTCCGACGCGATCTATGAAGAATACGCGCTGCAAACGATCCGGATTCCCGGCGCGGTCCCGCATCCGACCAAGTTGGTCCAATCCGCCGCCATGGCCTCAGTCGCGCCGCCGCGCCCGACCTATCGGCCGATGCTGCCTGCCGACATTTGCGGCCCGCTTTCCGATGCCCAGTTGGAGACAGTGATCTATGCCGGTGAGGCCCATTCCGACCATCTTGCCGGAAGCTGGATCATGGATGAGACCTTCGACACCGTCAGCGCTGCGGCCGAAAGCACCTCGGACTCTGTCCGCTTTCGCCGCGGCTTCATGTTGGGCGATGGCACCGGCGCGGGAAAGGGCCGCCAATCGGCTGGAATCATCCTCGACAACTGGCTGCGCGGACGTCGCAAGGCGGTCTGGATTTCGAAATCCGACAAGCTGATCGAGGACGCCCAGCGTGACTGGTCGGCCCTCGGACAGGAACGGCTTCTGGTCACGCCGCTGTCGCGCTTTGCCCACGGCAAGCCGATCACCTTGTCGGAGGGCATCCTGTTCACAACCTATGCGACGCTGCGCTCCGATGATCGCGGAGAGAAAGTCTCCCGCGTTCGCCAGATCGTGGACTGGCTCGGTCTTGGTTTCGACGGGGCCATTATCTTCGACGAAAGCCATGCCATGCAGAATGCGGGCGGAGGTAAGGGTGAGCGAGGCGAAGTCGAGGCTTCGCAGCAGGGCAGGGCGGGCCTGCGCCTGCAACACGCACTGCCCGACGCCCGCATTGTGTATGTCTCCGCGACAGGGGCCACCACGGTCCACAACCTTGCCTATGCACAGCGGCTCGGCCTCTGGGGTGGCGAGGATTTCCCCTTTGCGACTCGTGCCGAATTTGTGGAGGCGATTGAGGCCGGTGGCGTCGCGGCCCTGGAAGTGTTGGCCCGCGACCTGCGCGCCCTCGGCCTCTATACCGCGCGGTCGCTCTCCTATGACGGTGTCGAATACGAGTTGGTCGAACACCAACTGACCGAAGAACAGTGCAGCATCTATGATGGTTACGCAGGGGCCTTCGCTGTCATTCACAACAATCTCGATGCGGCAATGCAGGCGGCCAACATCACCGGCTCGGACGGCACCCTGAACCGTCAAGCCAAATCTGCCGCGCGCTCGGCCTTTGAATCCACGAAGCAGCGCTTCTTTGGGCACCTTCTGACCAGCATGAAAACCCCGACGCTGATCCGGTCCGTCACGGCCGATCTGGCGGCGGGCCATGCAGCGGTCATCCAGATCGTCTCGACCGGCGAGGCGCTGATGGAAAGGCGCCTGGCGGAAATCCCGACCGAGGAATGGAATGACCTGACGGTCGATGTCACGCCAAGGGAGTACGTAGGTTCGTACCTTCAGCATTCCTTCCCGGTGCAACTTTATGAGCCTTTCACCGATGGTGAGGGCAATCTGTCTTCGCGCCCGGTGTTCCGGGATGGCCAACCGGTTGAATGTCGCGAAGCCGTGCGTCGGCGGGATGAGATGCTGGAACACTTAGGCTCGCTGCCGCCCGTTCCGGGCGCACTCGATCAGGTGATCCAGCATTTCGGGACGGAGATGGTGGCAGAGGTCACGGGTCGATCTCGCCGCATCGTCCGCAAAGGCGAAGGCCCTGTGGCGCGGCTGGCGGTCGAAACCCGCGCGCCGTCGGCCAACCTTGCCGAGACCTCGGCCTTCATGGATGACCAGAAGCGCGTGTTGATCTTCTCAGATGCGGGGGGCACCGGGCGCAGCTATCACGCCGAGTTGTCGGCCAAGAACCAGCGCTTGCGGGTGCACTACCTGCTGGAACCTGGCTGGAAAGCCGATACCGCCATTCAGGGCCTTGGCCGCACCAACCGGACCAACCAAGCGCAGCCCCCACTGTTCCGGCCGATCTCGACCGATGTGAAGGCGGAGAAGCGCTTCCTCAGCACCATCGCGCGCCGTCTCGACACTCTTGGTGCCATCACCCGTGGGCAGCGCCAGACGGGAGGGCAGGGGCTGTTCCGGCCCGAGGACAATCTCGAAAGCCTCTATGCCCGCGATGCGCTGCGTCAGCTTTACCTGCTGATCGTGCGGGGAAAGATCGAAGGCTGTTCGCTGCAACGTTTCGAAGCGGCGACCGGGCTGAAGCTGATGGACACGAATGGTCTCAAGGACGACCTGCCGCCGATCACCACCTTCCTGAACCGACTCCTCGCGCTCACCATCGAGATGCAAGGCATCCTCTTCACGGCCTTCGAACAGCTTCTCGAAGCCCGGATCGACGGTGCGATCTCTTCGGGCACCTACGATCTGGGACTCGAAACCCTGCGCGCTGAGAGCTTCCGCGTCACCGACCGTCAGGTGATCTACACCCACCCGACCACCGGCGCAGAAACCGGACTTCTCTCCATCACGGAACACCGGCGCAATCGGCCGCGATTGCTGGACGAAGCGCTCGCCGAACTCGACGACCCACGCACCGTCCTGATGATCAACTCCCGCTCGGGTCGGGCGGCAGTGCAGGTGCCGACCACCAGCCTGATGCTGGATGATGGCGAGATCGAACGACGCGTGCGGCTGATCCGCCCCACGGAAAGTCAGAATATCGCCATCCGCCTTATGGGCGGCACGCAATGGGTCGAGACGGATCGCCCCGCCTTTGTCGCCGCTTGGACTGCCGAGGTGGCCGAAGTGCCGGAGTTCACCGACAGCACACTGCATGTCGTCTCAGGTCTGCTCCTGCCAGTCTGGAAGCGCCTACCCCAGGACGAAACCCGCGTCTATCGGCTGCAGACCGATGACGGCGAGCGGATCATCGGCCGCCGGGTGTCGCCCGCCTGGGCTGCAACGGCAACCGGGGCAGGGGTGCCCAGCCTCTCCGCCGAACAGGCCTACGCAGCGCTGATCGAAGGCAAGACGATCATCGATCTGACAGAGGGTCTGCAACTGCGCCGCTCCCGCGTGATGGGAATGAACCGGGTCGAGTTGACCGGATTCACCGAGGGGATGCGCGACCGCCTGCGGGCATATGGCCTCTTCAGCGAGATCATCTCGTGGAAACTGCGCTTCTTCGTGCCGGTCGGATCTGATGCAACGGGAGTGCTTGCCAAGCTTCTCAACCTCTGGCCTATCTCCCGCATTTCTGAGCGTGAGGTTGCCTGATGTCCCGTGTTGATGCCGCTGATTTGGCGCAACGCCTTGGCCAACAGGCCGAGGCTGTCTGCCGAACTTATCTGTCCAACGGGCGCAGACAGGGCAATTATTGGCAAGTCGGAGATGTCCGCAACACGGCAGGGCGCTCGATGTTCGTGCGCCTCACCGGCCCCGCTTCGGGCAAGGGTGCCGCTGGGAAATGGCAAGACCCATCAGAAGGCAGCCATGGTGATCTCCTCGACGTCATCCGCGAAAGCCTTGGGCTCAGCGATTTCGCCGACGTGCTCGAGGAAGCCCGGCGCTTCCTTAGTCTGCCGCAACTGGAACCTGTGCCGAACACCCCAACCCCGAAACTCGCGCCCGCACCCACTGGATCGTCGGAAGCGGCACGGCGGCTCCTTAGCATGTCCGGTCCGCTCACAGGCTCGCTGGCGGCAACCTATTTGGCAGGGCGCGGCATCACCAATCTGCGCGACTCCGGCGCCCTGAAGTTCCATCCGAACTGCTACTATCGGGGGCAGGGCGAGGATCAGACCGAGACCTGGCCCGCCATGATCGCTGCCGTCACCGACCTCAATTGCAAGGTCACTGGGGTCCACCGCACTTGGCTTGCGCGTGATGGTGGCTCAAAGGCGCCTGTCGACACACAGCGGAAGGCGATGGGGGATTTGCTTGGCCACGCGGTCCGGTTCGGGGTGGCCAAAGAGGTCATGGCAGCGGGGGAGGGCATCGAGACCATACTCTCGCTCCGTCAGGCCCTGCCCAAAGTGCCGATGGTTGCAGCGCTCTCAGCCGGACACCTCGCAGCCCTCCTCTTTCCGGCACATCTGCGCAGGCTCTATATCGTCCGCGACAACGATCCGGCGGGGGACGGTGCAAGGGATAGCTTGATCGCCCGGGCCCACGAGGTCGGGATCGAGGCGATCACGCTCTCGCCCATCTTGGGGGATTTCAACGACGATCTTGTCACCCGCGGTCTGGATGCACTTCGGGCGCATATCCGGGTGCAACTCGCGCCGGAGGACGTCAGCCGCTTTCTGACGCTGGATCATGTGAACCGTCAAAGCGGGTGATCCCAGAGGTCCGATCTCATCACGGGCATACGGCTGCAGTTCCATCAGTGGGACCGCGCCTCGGCCTTCTAGAGGGCGAGCGGCCCACAAGCGGTCCGGTCAGGCAATGGCGGCGCCCGACTATTTTCCGCCGGCGGCAGAGCCGCCTTTGCATCGCGAGGCAAAATAGCCGGGCTTGACCATCGAGGCCCTCGCAAAAGGCTCGGGCTGCCAGACCGGCCCGCTTGTCGGCTTTTCGTCGCCATGAAGGCCGCGACGGTCGCGGTCCAGACGATGGAGCATCCCATGTACGCCCCTGACGAATTCGAACCCGATCACACCTCCTCGCCGACCGACACCATGATCGAAGGTTTGCAACTCTATGGCTACCGTCCCGCAGCGGGCGACGCCGATCCCCGGATCACGCCCGAAGACCAGGTCATCCAGACCGCAGTCGTCGACATCTTTGACGCCTTGATCTCCACCATGGCCGACACCAGCCTCGACTTCGACCTCGACGAGATCCTGTGGTCGACCGTCAACACCTTTCACCGCGCCGCCGAGCGGATCGAGACCAAGCTCGACGACAACGAGCAATCGCAGAAACGCCTTCAGCGCGAACAGGACGGCTCCGAGGTGAAATCCGTCCAGCTTGAAACCCTGATCGACATCGGGCAGGGCTTGATCGACCGGCGGGAGAGCATGGAACTCTTCCGCGAAACCGCTGCCGATCTTTTCCTCAAGGCCACCGGAACCCATTGGTCACCGCGTTCGGGCTCGCGCACCAGTCATCGCCACCTGACCGCTGCGATGATCGACAGCCGCGACTTCATCGCCGCCAAGAAACGCGCAGAAACCGAGAGCCTGGTGCCCCCGGGGCCAAAAGTTGCCTTCTCGGGCGGAGACACCACCGATCACCGGATGATCTGGGATCGTCTCGATCAGATCCACGCCAAGCACCCCGACATGGTGCTGCTGCATGGCGGATCACCCAGGGGCGCCGAGCGCATCGCGGCCACCTGGGCCTCCAACCGCAAGGTACCGCAGGTCGCCTTCAAGCCGGATTGGACCAAACACGCCAAGGCTGCACCCTTCAAGCGCAACGACCAGATGCTGGACTGCATGCCGATCGGCGTCGTGGTCTTCCCGGGCACCGGCATCCAGGACAACCTCGCCGATAAAGCCCGCAAGATGGGCATTCCGGTCTACCGCATGGCGACGGGCAGCGCGTGAGCGCTGCCTGTGGCAACTAATCTGCCCCCCGGTCGTCCCTCGTTCCTAACGAGTGTCCTTCGGGTTGTGCTCTGCGCCCTGGGTTTTGAACGCCGCGATCCAGAGTTTCGCGGCTCTGTTCACGGGGGCGGGTTGATTACGCCCCCGCTGATGTCTTCAGCATTGGAGTTTTGTCGCCGAAGAAGAAGGTTATTCCAACCTGCACCCTAGGCGGACGGTAGATTGGCCGCTCTTGTCTATGTGAATCCCCTAGCCAGTTTTGTGCAAGTGGTTACCCCGCTGGCGGCTCTACTTGCCAGCGGCCGTGGCGGCCTCTTCGATCCACTTCTTGAGGGATGCGTGGTCAACATACTTGTAGATCTTGGCGTTCGCGGATGTGAGCTCTGTCGGTGTGACCCCCACTGTATCCGTGTTGCCGCCAGAATCCTTGAGATGATGTATTTGCACCCCAATGATTGCGTTTCCGCGCGCCATTGACTGGCTGATCTCATAGTCGATGTACTTGCGGCCTGCAGTGGCAGCACCGATGCATACCACAGTCACCGACGTGTTCTTAAGGCCTTCGTCGATCATGGCTTTGATCGCGGTATCGCCCTTCTTCTTGGCCTCCTCCCAGAGTGAGCCGTCAGCAAATCCAGCGGCAGAAACGCCGACAACTTGGTCCAGGTTGCGGATCTGGTTCACTCGCCAGACATCGCGCTGATAGTGGAAGCTGAAAAATACCCGGCGCGCCATGTTTGGATTCCTTGTTCTGAAAGGCAGTTATTCCCGCTTAGAGTGTAGGGCGAGAAAGTCAATCAACCTAGACCAAGTTCTGCTCGCCTCAGTTGCGGCAGGGGCGGCAATCCCCCATTCTTACCACGCCGCATCGGCGAAACTATGCAGCCTATTTCAGTTTCTGTGTGGGTGTTGTGATGCCGCCCGACACATGAGGTCACGGTCTCGCTGTTCCGCGCAGCATACGGCCGTCGCCGGACTTGTGAAAATGGGCGACCCCGCCGCCTTTGGCCTCATCAATGTTGCGATAAAGCTCCAGATACTCGTTGCCATAGGTGCCGCGGCCATCAGAGGTCTGCACGATCAGGATCGCGCTGTTGACCTTCTTACCGTCGGCATAACCGAGCTCCCACGGACACCAGCGACTTGCCATCGAGTTCTGTGTCGCAAGGAAGAGGAAGAGGTCAAGCTGCACAATCTTTCGGCGTATCTTATCCGCTGTAATGGCATCGGGGCGATCAGGCATCGAAGTATCTTCCCAATCGATATAGACATCCCATCCCATCTGTCTCAAACGGACCTGGAGGCCCTTAGCCAGGGCGGCATCCTTATGGCTGTGCGACAAGAATGCAGTCGGTGCGCCCTGTCGGACGGCCTCGTCGAGCGATCTTCGGGCCACGCTCCTGTTTGCTTCAGACAGTAGGATCGATTGATCAAACGGCATATGACAAGTCCTCGTAACGTGGCCTATTCGGTTGCCAGGGCCTTCACGGCATTGATGGTTGGTTGCAGAAGGTTGTTTAGATCCGCGATCGGCTCGTTCAAGGCGGTAATGGCCGCAAGCAAAGCCGGAGAAAGATCGGCCGGGTTGGCCAACATCTCAGCTGCTAACTCTTGCGCTATGGATCCGGATGCACCGACTGGGACCGTTGCAACGCGCTGAGCTTTTGCGATGTCGAATTCCTTGCGGACTCCATCCGCGGGTACGATAGCTCCCCCAACTTCCTTATTCCCCAAAAAGAAGAGGGCGATGCCGGGCAGCGACAGAAGCTCTTGCCTATATCGGTGCCAGATTGCTGCCCGTTCGTTAGCATCTGCGATATCTCTTGGGAACGGGCGGACTTGAAGGAAATTGTCGAGCCGCATGTTTCTCTTTGCATATGCCTTTTCGATAGCACCACTGATCAGTGAATTGCCGACACCCAACCCGAAACCGCTGACGATCTGAAAATCGTTATCGATCAGAATGGATCCCAGCTCTCGGAAGAAAGCGTTCACTGCGGCCTCACCCCACGGCGAGAAGTTGGCTGCGCTGCCGGAAACGAAAACCAGACGCCGCCGATAGAAGTTCTCAATCGTTGTCAGTGCTTCAGTGATCTGCGGATAATCGTCGATCTCCAGCGCCGTAACGTTGTAGCGCTTGAGATCCAGCACCATATGGCGATGCCTCGCTTTGGCATATGTGAAGTCCTCATCGCTATTGAACCCCTGCCGTTTCGGGACGCGAACGAAACAGTAGTGTTCGCGTTGGCCCGACTGATAGCGCAAGCGCAATTGAGACAACACATGATCCAAGTTTGGGTCCGAAAAGCTGAACCCTATGAAGAGGAACGTCTTGCCAGTGAGATCGCCGATCAATGCATTGACGAAGCCCAGATGCTTTTGTCCGTAGGACTCGTAGTCGTCGCGGGTGAGCACCGCTTCCTGCGGATGATCGACGTCACCGTGCATCTTATAGACGACCGCGTCCCGCTTAGGTTTGGTCACCGGAAGCTGGCTGTCGACATGTTTGACGTCGGGGTTCTTTCGCGCTTCTGTTAGCGCGGTTTCGATGAGTTTATCGTAGTTGGTTGTCCAATAGGTTCGGATCGGCAGGCGCGCCAGAATCTCGTGGTTCTTGGACGGCGAGGTAAGTCCCGGAAATGCCGTGATCAACGCTTCGTTGAGATGGGCCCGGTTGCCGAGTTTGTGATTGAGTGAAAATTGGGCGAAGCGCACAAGGTTCTCGCTCTCCTTGTCGATGTTGAGGCCGAGTTCCTGAGCGAACGGGGAGAGGAGGGTCTTCCAATCGACGAAGCCTGCACCGGCTGACATGCCCGCTCCTGCGAAGATTGCGACGGTACCCTCAGCCATGTCGCGAGCAAACTTTCGGCAAAAGGATATCACTTCGGCTGGAAGTGTCATTGTCGTTGCACCTAGCAGTAGGACGAGATGTATTTGGTTAAGTCTTGAATGCTGGCGCTGGTGTCGTCAACTTGCCTGCGGCGATATATCTCGCAGATCTGAGCTCTGGCCTTGAGGGTCCCATGGCACGTCACACCTTCTTTTCCTACCACTACAAACCTGACGTTTGGCGAGCCTGGAACGTCAGAAATTCCTGGGTCGGGAACCCCGAAACCCAGAAATCCGTCGGTTTCTTCGACTCTAGCGTATTCGAGGCATCTCGCAAGGAAAGCGCCGACTCCTTGAAGCAGTTCCTGCGCAAAGGACTGGAAGGCACGTCGGTCACATGCGTGCTTGCGGGAACGGCAACCCATGGTCGTCGTTGGGTTCGTTACGAGATTGCGAGGAGTGTCGTCAAGGGCAACGGTCTACTAACCGTCCACATTCACGGAGTACGGAACCGGGATGGCGAGGTTTCAGTTAAGGGTCTCGATCCACTCGCCAGTATGGGCATCTACAAATCCAACGAGCAGATCTTCTTGTGCGAAAAAATCGAGGGCGCTTGGCGAAAGTACGACGACTATCAGCTAGCCATACCTCCGAGCGTCCTCTGGTTTCCGCCGCCTACATCCAATTCAGTTGTAACGCTATCTAGCCATTGCCTAGCATACGATTTCATTCAACAGAACGGTCGTGAAAACATCGGCGGATGGATCGAGACCGCAGCTGGCCTCGCCGGACGCTAATCAAATACCGGCGGTCCACGCCACCTATGTGTGTCATCCTGTGGATACTTCGCTGCGGTCCGCATCAATGTGTGCTGTCGTAGGAGTACTGTGGGCGCTCAGGTTGGACTTCCACCTGTTGGCTTAATCGTCTGCGGGACATTGACCCGTCTGAGCCACGCTGGAATGGTCGTGGTCGCATCGCTCCGGAAACGAGGTAATCCGCACCATGTTTAGGTTGCTTCACCCCGCAGATTGCTCGACCCCGCCGGACGCGCCTTTCGTCGTGCTTGCCGGATCGCGGTGGATCCTGCGCGACTACGACCAACCCACCGATGCGCCACCGTATAGTTGCATCTCTTATGCCTGGCAGGACGGACGAGTCGACCATGCGTTCGTCGCGGAGCAGAGGATGTCCGCAAGGACCGTGCCGGCCCTCGAGGCGACGATTGTGGCTACGCGGTCGGTTGAGACCTGGAGCAAAGCTGTCCAATTCAGCCACAAGGGTGACGCAGCCGAGGAAGACGCCGGACGAGATGCGTCCTTGGAGGCCGCACAGGCCTTATGGATCGATGCGCTTTGCATCCCCTTCGACGAGCCGGCCCGGTCGTCTGCTCTTCGCGACATGGGTCGGATATTCGGCAGCGCCCATCAGGTGATCGTTGTTCTTTCAGACCGCTGCGCCAAGGTCCTTGGCTGCATCGGTAGGGGCGAAGCCATCGACGATCCCACACTTTTGTCGCTGGAAGTGGAAAGCTGGACAAGCCGCGCCTGGACCTACCAAGAGGCGGTAAACAGCAGGGTCCTGTATTTCATCGCTGAGGGCCAGGAGGATTTGCTCGTCTCAGGGCAGGATTTTCTGCAGCGGGTAGAAGATGGTATCGCCGCATACAAATCGCGCCATGCCCTGGATAGCCTTGCCTGGCTGGAGGCCAATCCGGGGTTGAACGGCCTCGAGGTCCTACTGACCGATTACCGGATCGCGAATTACGCGGATCGCTCCGCCTTTCAAGTCATGGCGGCCATGGGACAGCGTATCTCCGAGCGGCCCGAGGATCAGTTCTACGCCATGCTGGGGTCCATTGCGTCGACGTCCCCATTTGCCGATCAAGGCGCAGAGGTCTCGCCCGCTGAGAATTTCTTTCACGTCTGCGAGGCGAAGGGCGACTTCTCATTCATATACACTCGAGCAGCGCGCAGTACGGAACTGGGTCGCGGATGGCGCCCCGTTGCGGGCGACTTCTCGCCGGTGTTGGGCGGCCTGAACATCTTCGGGAAAGGCGAAGCCGGGATGGTCGAACCAGGGCATATCCAGCTGCACAAGATGCATTTCCCCCTGCGTGGAGCGATATCCGCCCAAGGGTTGAAGTTGGCGAGCATCTTCTCGGGGCTCGCCAGCGCTGAATCTGCTCCGGACTCCGTTGCCTCCTGCGTTCTGAGAAAATTACGCGCCCTGGGCTTCACGGGCTGCGGCGAATACCTTGAGTTTGAAACGGGGTTCTTCTACCCGCAGAACGCCTCTTCGTGTTCGGGGGATGCGTCGATTGCCGTTTCCTGCGGCATAAATTGGGTCAGGGGCGGGCCGGGTCTAGTCTTACGGCGGAACGGTTCGGATCCTAGTGCGTTTGTGGATGTGGGGGCGTTCGTCGGCTTAAGTCCTAAGTCCGGGGAGCCAGTCATGATCCGCTAAAGGCGTGCCTCTGCCGTATGGCCTTGGGTGTCATCTTCAGGCAAGACGGGATCGAGGCATCCCGAGTTCACGATTTCTAACGCAAAAGGGCTTGGAAATTCGCGGAACCTGCCGCCTGCTAGGAGTCATTGAAATTACATAATCAAAACTACGCGTCGTGCCCCGCAGCCCGAACACCTGCGGCTGGCGCTTTCAGACGTCACTGCGACAGCTATGGCAACGTAACGAGAATCTGGACAGGGCAATGGTCGCTAGGGCGCTGCAGTTTCGGAGTACCTAGGTCGATGTCGTGCTGATAACGCCACTTCCAGTCACTATCCTTCAAGATGAGGCTGCTCGCACTTGGGTCTGCAACAAAGAAGTCGATGGAAAACCGCTGTGACGCGAAGTCGTCGGGCCAGCACTTGAACTCTTTTCCGGCAGGTGAATGAGACAGGATGAGATCGTCATTTGTGGGAACCGTCGCGGCCCCGTTCAGACTGTCCATCATATCGGTCGGAAGGACCGCCGAGTCCTCGAGGTCGAGACGACGATTGAAATCGCCGATGATCATGAAGGGCTCCGTTTGCGCTGCGGCCTGATCGACCCATGCTTTCAGGAAAGGAAGCTGCTTTGCGAGGCCCGGGCAATCCTCATCCTGTCCGAGATCATCCGTGATGGGGCCCGCCGCGCATCCGGATTTCAGGTGAACGATCAGAACACGAATGCGTTTCCCATTCCGCTCCAGCACGGCTTCAAGTCCCCACCTTGTTTGCCGTCCGTCTTCGGGATTGATCTGACCGATCGCAGGGATGTCGCGGATTTCGACAATCGCGATGCCCGACTCCCGCCTGACCGCCAGAGCCACATACTGAAACGCTCGGTCCGTCACCTCGCTGGGCAACATGTCGCCTTTGCTGAAGCAGTCCGGTTTGATGCCCTCGATTGCAGCGGGATCATAGGTCGGTGCGAGACCTAGTTCGTCAGCATTCTTTTGGCCGCTGAAGCAGATGTCGAAGTTGTCTGTCGGAAACACCTCGGCGACGGCCTTTGGACTGGCGACCTCCTGTAATGCGTAGACGTCGCCTTGCAGACATTGGCGATACTCGCGAAGGACGGCAAACTCCTCCGGGGTTCGCACAGGGCGATCGTAGATGGGCTTGTCTGCGGCGAGTTCCTGGATGTTCCAGGTTATGAACTTGGCGCTTCCGCCGGTCGCAGCCGGTCCCAGGCTGCCGCATGCGAAGAGCTCGGTCTGCGCTCGAACTTCCGAAGAGGCCCCGAGCGCTACGACGAAACATAGGCACAGAAGCAGTCCACGCATAACGCGTCTCCTCGTGAAAATGCAGTTCCAATTTCTACATGCAACTGTTCGCAGATGCCGTGAGCGTAACAGCAAACCAGCTCCGGGCGGGAAGTTTTCGTCAAACCGGGTTCGGCGAGTGCGGCCTTTGGGTCATACATACCCACGCCGCCGCTTCTGTCGTTCGATCAGGTCGGCTTGCCGTTCTGCTGCAAACTGCGACGGAAACGTCTCAAGCATCATTTGACCCCTAGTCCCGATCCGCCCCCAGTTGCGGATGATCGAGACCTCTCCGAAGAGCGTCGGTTGCAGGGCGATCGCGTAGAAGCGCGCCATGTTCAGGTCAGGGTCACGCCGCGTCAGCGATAGGGGTTCGAAGTCTGTGCTCGGGGTCATTCACGCAGTATCGGCCAACGGGACCTACCTGTCCAATGACGATCCGGAATCGCTGGACTGTCATCGATTCCGGATTGTGATGGTGATGCGCGGCGGCCATCGACCGAACTTGCAGCAAGCTCAGACGCTGAACCCGGGGAACGGACGCGATCCGAAATCCCAGAACCCCACAAACTGATCGCCCCATGCCGCACCTCATTCCTTGAGTGGCGAGCACCCTCACACAATCCTCCTCTTCTCCCCTTCCCGGGCTCTTCGATCCGACCCCAACAAATCGCGCAAACAGTCTTGAAAGATGAAATTAGACATGTAAGAAGCAAATGGCAGGAAATGCAGAATGTATACGCTCGGGAGCGAGGACCTCCGATGACGTCGCATCACAGAGACCCTGGGTTGGCTTTTGGGACCCATCCTCGCTCTTCAACGGGTCGAGAGGAGCTCCGGCTCCGCGAAGCTGGCGGGGCAGGGCAGGCTGTATCCGAGGGTACGTCGAGGGATGCTCTTCTTGGCATCCCACACCCACCGCGCCCGACGACAGGCGGTCGCATCTTGAGCGTCCGGGTCTCCCGGGAGGAGGCGCAGGCCTTCGATGCCGCGATTGAGGCTGCCGGGTTTGCATCGCGATCCGAGGCGCTGCGGTCACTGGTGCGCGGGGCAGGGGGAGCGGTCGCACCGCTGCCGGAGGAGACTGAGCTTCTCGCCGGGCTGGCGCGCGAATTGCACAAGATCGGGGTCAACGTGAACCAGATCGCGCTGGCCGCGAACCGCCGCCAGATCGCTCTGATGCGTGCCGAATGGGACGAGATCGGCCAATTGCGAAAACTCCTTCCAGAGCTTCGACTGGCAATCGGTCGGTTGATCGGCCTGCGGCGGCAGGCGGGGCGCGCGCCTCTGGGTGTGGCCGGATCGGGGGCGAGTCCTGGGACGGAGAAGGAGGGTCGCGATGCGTGATCCGGTCGGTCTCGCCCTTTCCCGGCGACCGGGACTTGCCGAAGCTCTGATCGGCGAGATCGGTCTGACCCGTGGCGCCGGGCGTGTCCGGTCTTCGAGCGCAGGCTGGGGCGAAGGGCGTAGCGGCGTCTCCGCATCCTCAAAGGCGCGGACGATGTGGCAGCTCGCGCAGTCGTCCAATGCCGTGGTGCTGAAGAAGATCGCCCGGGGCGGGACCGGCACGGAGCAGTCACTCAAAGTTCAGATGGCCTATCTCTTCGGCAAGGCCGAAGGACTCTTCGGAAACATGGTCGGACACGACCCGGAGGCGCGGTCGCTCTCGGACGAAGAGCGGCTCGCCATTGCAGACGACTGGTCGGCAGGATGGCGCGGGAGCCCTAAGAACGGTCAGACGACACATCTCCTGATCTCCTTCCCGGCCTTCGTGAAGCCGGCCAAGGCGCAGATCATCGCCGAGGCCTGGGCGGCCGAGATGTTCCAATCGGGTGCGCATCAGAACGACGAATGGGCCTACGTGGCAGCACTCCATACCGACCGCTCGCATCCACATGTCCACATCGTCGTCAACAACCGGGGGCTCGTGAACAGGTCCTGGTTCTTCATGGCGAAGGAGCATGCGTTCAATCTCGCGATGATGAAGGAACGGCTTGCCGGGATCGCGGAAGAGGAGGGGGTCTATCTCGACTGCTCTTCCCGGCGGGATAGGGGCATCCTGAGCTATGGCGCGAGCCGTGCCGAGATCGAGCGGGCGCGGCGCGAAGAACGCATGCCCCGTGAGATCCCTTACAGCGGGGTCGTGCTCGAAGCCGCGCTCGCTGAGGTTCATGCCAACGCGGCGGTGCTGAAGGATCTCGCCATGCTGGCCGAGCTTGGCGGGTTGGCCAAAGCCGCAGAGCGGATGCGTGAGGCAAGCGCGGTGCTCGCGCGCGGCGGTGTCATCCAGCCGCTGATGGATGTTCCGGAGAAAATTGAAGGAGGATCGCCCATGGCGGGAGCGAAGGACGGACGTGAGGTCGACGATCGCGAGCGGAGCGGTTTGGCCGTTCCCGCCGGGGCCCTTGTAGCGAAGTCCCAGGAAGAGCGAGCGGGAGATCAGGACGAACTTGGCCGTGGCCTGCAGGGTCAAGCCAGCGATGCCATCATGCCGACCTCACGAAGGGGTCTTGAGACCCACTTCTCGTCCTGGCTCGCCCGGACCGAGGACAAGATCGCATCCCTGCCGCCCGAGCGGCAGGCACCGCTCTGGCGGGAACTCCGGGACATCGCTTCGGATGTCGTGCGCACGCTCGGCGACAGCCGCGGTGCGGAACTTATGACCCGCGATCCGGTGTCGCGGCTGCATGGCGCCCAGTTGGAAGAACGCGAGGATGGCCGCGCGATGTTGAAGATCGGCGCGGACCAGCGCGACATGGACAAAGGTGAGGCCGCGGACTTGAAGTCTGCACTGCGCGCAGCTGCGGTTGAGACGGGGATCGATCCTGCACGGCTGGAGGGGCGTCTCGCCCGGCCAGCTCCGAGCGCATTCCAGGAGCGAGAGCGGGTGACCGCTGACCTGCGGGACATGGCGGAGCGCGCGAGGCTGGATCTCTCGACCGAGGACGGGCGGACCACGGCTGCGCGCCGGGTCGATGCGTTCTATGAGAAGGCCGCCCGGATCCTCGACAAGGCGCTTGGGCTCGATCGTGCAGCCGAGGTGGCACCTGGTCTGCCCCGCGCGCTCAAGTCCATGGCCGAGGTGCGATCCGACGCCGGACAGCTGCGGTTCGAGAGCGACACACAGGCTGCCGCCTTCGCCGGCGATATGGCGGCGCGCTACGGCAAGACCGCGATCGAGGACCTGGCCCGCGGCAAAGATGATGCCCTGAAGCGGGACTTCCCCGACCCCGCCACCCGTTTGGCAGTCGCCCGCGCCATCATGACAGTCGCGACTGTCCACGAGACTGCTGGCCTCTCGCTCGTCGAGGCGCAGCGGGGCATGCGCCACTGGGAAGAGCGGGTGAAGGAGACGGAGGCCGGGCGTCAGGCCGATGCCGATCGTAAGTCCGGCCAGACTCCCGACCGCGAGCGCCAGCTCTCCCGAGATCGCAACCGCGACCGTGAGCTCTGAGGCAGTTGATGGTCCTCGCCCTCCGTCTCGCCCTCGGCGCCGTCGCCGGTCTCATCGTGGGTCTCCTGATCGGCGGTCTCTACGTGACCTGGAAACTGGGTCAGCCCTTGAACACGGGCGATCCTCTCATCCTCCTCACGGGTTTCCCCGGCTGGCGTCAGGCGAGCACGGAACCCTGGTTCACCGGCTGGATCATCGTCGCAGCATCAAGCCTAGCCTTCTTCTTGCTCGCGCTGCTTCTGAGCTTCACCGCGCGGCTCACGGAATATGGCCAGGCGCATTTCCAGAGCAGGGCCGAGATGAAGCGCAACGGCCTCCTGAAGCCCCTCGGTGCCGGGCTCGTCTTCGGCAAGCTCGGGAAACCATCTTCCCGAAAGCCCTTCGTCGCGGCCGAGTTCGAGAAGTTCCCGCATTGCCTCGTCGTGGCACCGACCCGTGCGGGCAAGGGCGTGGGCTATGTCATCCCGAACACGCTCCTCTTCCCGGGAAGTGCGGTCATCCTCGATGTGAAAGGCGAGATCTTCGAGGCGACCTCGCGGCACCGGCAGGCGCAGGGCGATCGGATCTTCCGCTTCGCACCCTTTGATTTCGAGAACGCGACGCACCGCTACAACCCGCTTGAGCGCGTCGCGCGGATCGAGAACCCCGAGCAGCGCTACACGGAACTCGCAAAGATCGCCGACTACTTCCTCACCGTCTCCGACAAGGGCGCTGCGAGCGATTTTTTGATGGAGGGGAGGGAGCTCTTCGTGGCCGCTGGCCTCCTCGCCATCGAACGGGGCCGACCGACACTCGGCGAGGTGAGCCGCATCCTTTATGCCAACGGCGCGACGCAGGGTGAGTATTCTGCCCATGCCGAGGAAGTTCGCCACGGAGCGGCGCGCAATACGTTCCGGAAGTTCGCGGGCTACAGTGACCGGACGCTGTCCTCGCATGCCTCGGTCCTCGGCGGTGCGGGGATGAGTCTCTGGAACAACCCGGCGGTCGATCGGGCGACCTCGGCCAATGACATTTCCTTCGGGACCCTGCGGAAGGTTCCACAGACGATCTATGTGGCCGTCAATGCGGATGACATCCGCACTCTGTCGCCGCTGATCCGACTCTTCTTCGGTGAGCTCATCGCGACCCTGCGCAGTAGTCTGCCTGACTCGAAATCAGAACCATGGCCGGTGATGATCCTGCTCGACGAATTCGACCAGCTCGGGCCGATGCCCATCGTCGAGCAGGCTCTGAAACAGCTCGCCGGCCATGGCACGCGGGTGTCGATCATCACCCAGTCGGTTCCGGGTCTCGACAACATCTATGGCGAGAACGTCCGGCTCTCGCTCGAGTCCGCTGCCGGCATGAAGCTCTATCTCAGCCCCAATGAAAAGAAGACCGCCCAAGAGGTTTCCGACGCGCTCGGGAAGACCACCAAGCTCGCCACGTCAGACAGCTATTCTCGCGATGCGTCACTCCTGACACGGCGATCCCTGTCCCGCCGGATGGAAGAGCGGCCCCTGATGTCGCCCGACGAGGTCAAAAAGCTCGACGCCAATGTCGCGATCCTGATCCCGGAGCGCCAGCAGCCGCTTCGGATCCGGCGGGTTGTTTACTACGAGGATGCCGTGTTCCGGGCGATCTACGAGGCCCAGGCGGGGCCGCTTCCCTACCCGGCACGGCAGGACCCGGAGGTGGCTTTGTTGCGGGCGGAGGTGGCAGCGCTGAGGCAGTCTATGGGTGTGGGGATGAAGGGGGTCGTTGCATATAGGTCAGGGGACGAGGGTGGGATCGCGGCGGATGTTGTGGACGCTTCAACTGATCGATCGGCTGTCTCCGAGGACGAAGGTCAGATGGAAAAGGCCGGAGAAGTGATCGCCAGGATGCGCGCGTTTGACGAGGTGCTTTCCGCCAGTGAGAGGGTTTCTGAGGTTGCCGCCAACTGAGCAAGGATCCAGCAGTTGCGTGAGGGGCGGGAAGCTGACCGAAGGCAGCGCAGGATGGTGATCGCAGCAATCCCAGGAGAGCAGCTATACATGCTGGTTGCAGCGGCCAATTGCTAGGCACTTCGCAGGGAAGGAGAGCTGCCCGATGCGGATGCGACACGGCGCTGTCGCGTTACGGAAAACCATGCGTCTACAAACATAGAGCGCCAAGCAGTTTCTGCTGATAGAGATCATGGCGGCGCATCAAGCAGGTTAATCTTATGCGGGCTATGGTTCCTCCTTGGTTCCTACCATATTGCTTCCGTTCACGACGGTGGAGACTATCTCTAGCCTTGGTTGGTAGGATTCCAATTCCGAAGTGAGCTCGCCGAGGCGCGCTCTGAGCGTGGCTCTGTCGCCGATCGGTACGGGTACCGACGCGCCCGGTGCCCCCGACAAGGCGGCAATAATTTGATCACGTTCGTCTTCAAGTTCTCGGACCCTTGCCCGAGTCTCGATAGCTTTCACGGCTTCATTCTGCTTTTTTCGAGCGCGAACGTCGTCCTGCAGACTCTTCTCGACCTGATCGACTCCTGCTTTGATTTCTGGGAGTCGCTCTCCCGCGAACCGCAGGAACTGGCCGAACTCATAGATGTGGAAATCTTGATCCGAACCAGCTTGGAACTCCTCTATCAGCTCTGGGCGAGGACCCAGCTTCCGACCTTTGTGAATCCACCACCAGTCTTCCTTGGTATCATCTGAAATGAAAATGATTGGCCGCTTGTCGGACTTTGCTTTGCCGATCATGTCCTTCCAAATGATCAGATCACCGTACTTGTCGAACTCGCCGACATCCTTTTTCGCGTCCTTATATCCAGGTGGGATCTTCTTCGCATAGCGATCGTCGCCCTCTTTTTTAAGTGCGGCCAGCTGCTCCGGTTTCCATTTATCACCAACTCGACTACCCAATAGTTGCGTCAAGCGCGTGACGGCGGCCGCGATATCCTCGGTCGGGTGTGAAGCCCGCGACGTTTCCATTCGGGCGCGAAAGTCTGTCGAGAACATATCCAAGGCAGCCAGCTCTTTAGGCACGCTTATCGTGGGATGAGCGCGTAGTTGCCTTAGCCGCTCGCGCGCCTTCTCGATCGTTGCTTCCTGATCCTTGATTAAGATGTCGTAGGCATCCTGCGCGCCAAGCTCGACATCCAGGCGATTGCGATGAAATTCCAAACCAACCTGATATGGAATCCATAGAGATTCCTTTAGCGCGTCAAACAACCGCAAGAGTTCTTCGCGAACCGCCGCCGGGTGACGAAGACAGTGCAACAGGACATTCGCATCGGGAACAAATAAGGCGTTGTCCCACAACGCTGAGGCCTCGGCCGCCGACTTTGGGTACCAACCTGGATATTTTTCTCTCATGATCACTCCAGCCAGGCCAGGTTCTCAATGCCAAGTCTTTGTGCAGCCTCTCTAACAAGGTTGCGCGATCGTTCTGCCTCGGTCTTCCCGCTCTCGAGTAGAACGACACCGAACGGAGTGAATAAGTTTTGCGCGCTCGCGCGCTCGAAGACCGCCATTAGGATTGACTTCCAATCACGGCTTCTCCCCCAGCCGATGATCCGACCGTCCTCAGTCCGCCGTCCATGTGGCTTCACATAGACGTGAACGGCGCGATCGGCGGGCGTAAGTCCGAGTAAGCGCCAGACTTCACTCTCATTTAAGGATAACCGCGCCTTGACATAGGGCTTCACAAGAGAATCTTTAATATATACGCGCACCCTTCGGGCATCCATCACATGTGCAAGTTGTCCGCCGATTGACGCGTCCCGCGTCCAGAGCTCATAGTAGCGCGCCCGCTCGACATCTTGGAGTGACATCCAGCCGAGGTCATCACATTGCTGCCATAGCTTGTCCCTCAGGTTGTCACGCAGGGCAGTCGAGATGGATGTCATTGAATTCCGCCCCTGTTGTGAGGTGGTGGAAAATCGAAAGCCGGTAGTTCCAGTGTCGGATCACCCTCGCGAGTGAACAGATCGGCCTGGTCCTTCATCCAATCGAGCATGAATGTGCCGGCGCCCTCGTCACGGAACTGAATAACGCCTGGCAGACGCAACCGCTCGACGTCCCCTCGGACGGCCTTCTCAAGCTCGACAACCTCCGCGAGGCGGCGCAGGTCGCTGACGAAATCGAGAACGACAACCTTCTTCTTCCTGGGGCTGATGCGCAGTCCCCGACCCAATTGCTGCACAAAGATCCGACGGCTGTGCGTGACGCGCATGAAAACGATCATGTCAACGTCAGGCACGTCGACGCCTTCGTTGAACAGGTCACGAGTGGTGACAGCGTCGAGCGAGCCCTTTCGAAAAGCCGCCATGGTCCGATCACGTTCCCGAGGCGTCATGTCGCCCGTAATCGGCTCAGCGCGAAAACCGAACAGCCTCAGCATGGCCGCGAAGCTTTTGGCGTGGGTCACAGAGGAACAGAATATTATCGCCGAGCGTCGGACTTCCTTGTCGAAGGTATCCCGGATCGCCCGCGCCGCCTCCTCATCGCGTGTTGGCAGCAGCAAGAGCTTGTTGAGCTGCGTGATCGAATAGCTGTTGCGCGAGTGTGATCGCACAAACGACCAGTCGATGTTGTCCGCAAGCAGCCGGTAATCCGCCTCACAGAGAAATCCCCGACTCAGGCCCTCGGCGATACCGATCCGAACGACGGGTGGGCCTAGCAAGTGGTCGATATCATAGCCGTCGCCCCTCCAAGGGGTGGCCGTGACACCACCGATCATCGCCTCCGACATTTTATCCGTCACCCGGCGGAAGGTGTCGGAGCCGACATGGTGTGCCTCGTCGATCATCACGACCCCGAAGTCAGGTAGGTCATCGAGGCGAGACACAGCGCCTTGAACGGTCGCGAACGTGATCCCATTCCACTCGCTCGGAAACTCGCCACCGATCAGGCGGTGCGTCGGAACCCATTTTGGAAGCTGATCCCAAAATGCCCTCTGCAACTGATCGACCAACTCCCTCGTGCCGGCGAGTACCAATGCCCGGCCCCCGGGTATCGCCTCATCGCGAAAGAGCTGAGCGATGCTCTCCGCCAAGACGACCGTCTTTCCAAGTCCGGTCGCGAGAACGACCTGTCCGCGGCCTGTTTCGCGCAGTGACCCGACAAATCGATCCACCGCCTCGAGCTGATAGTCGCGGAGATCGCGTCTGCTGGGCGGATATTCCGGGCTACGCCTCGCCATCTCCAGCAAGGTTGTCGGCTCAAGAATACCAATCTCGATGCCTAACGCGGCCCAACGGCGAACTGACGTCTGCATCGCGGGCCCAGCACGACGACTTGTAGCAACGTAAAGCCGATCAGCCTGATAGTAACGCGCCGCTTCACCGACCTGATCCACAGCCGCCGGCGACGGATAGCCGCCGGTTGTGAATTTGCACTGGATTACCCACAACTCAGAGTTCTTGACCCCGAGGACGTCGGCGCCAGCATCACCAGAACCGCCAATGAGTCTGACATCCTCAAACCCGTTGCACACCAACAGCCGAGCAACATCCCGCTCGAAGGCTTGCCATGGCCCCCTTAGCAGTCGCTGGGTGTGAAGGAAGGGCTCTGCTGTCACGCCACAACATCCGGTCTTAGGAGCCGAAGTGAACAAGTCGCGCGGATCACGGTGTCGCGTGAGGCGCGCGCCAAGTCCGCTGGCGTTTGATCAGCGAGCCAAATAGCGTCACCGAGGTACGCGTCATATCGCGCGACCGTTGCCGCCTTGGCATCGTTCGTTACCTCGAGAGCCCCGAAGTCGAGGACGGTGTATGCGTCCTCCCAGTACTTTCCATCAAGAAACAGCTCGGGATGCCTGATGAATAACCGGCGAACTGTGCTGCCATCCGCGTAGTCCCAATATCGGCCGTCCACGATGAGCGTTCGTGGATCGGCGACGCCGCGACCCGCCATCCGGCGCGCAATTCCTTCCTTCTCACGATCCGACAATTCACCATACATGGCTTCGGCGGATTGCCCGTTGAAAAGGCCTGCCACCGAACGGCAGATATCGCTCAGAATATTGCCGGCAAGCGCGATGATTTCCTGTTCGTCCAGCCGAGTGTCGCCACAATACTCAGCGCGAAAATCCGCGAGGACACTCGCAGGCGTCGCATCTTGGCTATGCCCGCGGAGAAACTCGATCGTGCGATAGGTCAGATCGACGAGCAAGGCGTCGAGGGGAGTCATCGTTGAGGAACGAAATACGTCGTGCGCTGTATTGACGAGATACGAATAGGTGCGCGTCGCGACGTTATCTAAGCGGACCGCCCACGGCTGACCCGCTGGTAACTGTGGGTCAGCTGGATCGACGGCGAAAGCCTCGACGTCGAACTCAGCGCGGTATGTGGGATGAATGTACTTGCGGGTGAGTTCGAATATTGGCCGCCGCACCGGGGCCGGCTCGGCCGCTATCGGGGATACGGCAAGAGGCTGTTCGCCGCTGGGTGGGACGCCGCCACCGTCGCTACCGCCTGGTCCCTCCGGATTGGCATCGCTTCCAAGAAAACCCGCAGGAATAGCCGCGCCGTCGCCAGCGCCGGGCGTGTCACCGAGAATCTTCGCATCCTGCTCTTCGACGAGCTGCCACCAACGCTCGTCCGTCAAATAGTCTGCGTCGGCGTTGGCGAATAAGCCTGCCATCTGTTGGGCGCGATCGTTGTCCTGGACGACCATGATCCGGGACCACAGACCATTCTTGCCTTGAGGGCTGGTGCGGCGGAAAGCTTGAAATAGCTTGTAGAGCGGGCTCTGATTGCCATCGAAACCCTTCTGGCGCGCGGTGTTGGGCCGCAACGGCCCGTCGCCGCGCACGACCCGAACCATTTCATTCCACGCCGGATCGTCACGCTCAAAGCGATTCTTGGTGTAACTCACCTGGCAATGGTCGAGGTGAATTTCTCCTATGAAGCGACCTCGGCTTCGTGGATCATCGATCGGATACTCGACCTCCTGGGTCTCCCCATCGTTCCAGATGAAAAGATCCTTGCTTCCAATCTCAATTTTTCGCCCGTTTCTGATAAAGTCGATACCGAAGTCGGTCTTGTCCAGATACCTTTGGAGGCCGACCCAGCCCTTTACTCTTCGCGGAGTCTCCACAATAGCACAGTTCGCGCTTCCGGTAGGGCACTGCTCCTGGTCGCTCGTCAACGTGCGCATGCAGTGCTCGCAATATCGCCGCGGAGCGAGAGCGACATCGAACTGCTCCACCGCGGCAACGGCGGTGCCATCAGGTAGCTCGATCGACCGGCTCGCATCCCAGACGCAGGGTCGGAGCGGCGTGACCCTCGCGCCGCCCAACATCAGTCGGATCGCGCCTGCTTCCGAATTGGACAGGAGCGACGAATACGTCTTAGCCAAATGTTTCTTAATGGTCGTGCGGTTGTTCGGACGCGCCAGATAGGCGCGCTGCTCAGGCTTAAGCCGCGTAACAACGATCTCAGTACCATGATCCTCATGGTTTGACTTCGCCCTCGTCTGGCGAGGCACCTTATAATTCCCCGAGGCCCTAAGCTCTTCCAGGTCAATACGAACGCCAACCTGCTCTGGGTCGCCCCGCCGGCTTGTCCAGACCTCGGTTACGATACCGAGACGCGCGGTAGCGATGTTGAAGCCCATGCCAAAAAGTCCGAGCTTTGACAGCGGATCGTTGCCCGACCAGCCCGCCCGAAGGGCGTTCTCCAACGTCTCCAGGGACATTCCCGGGCCATTGTCCTTAACGGACACGCGCGCGTTCTCGGTATCGACGGTCGGTATGCTGACCGCGATCTCCGGCTGAGCGATCTGCGTGCCGGCCCTGACGGCGTCAATGAAACCATCTATGGAATTGTCGATGAGTTCGGCCAGGCATCGCCATTGCTCGAGATTGATTTCGCCGAGCATCTGCAGCACGCGCGGCGCAGGTGTGAGGTCCAGCTCCTGAGTCATTTCCCCGCCTTTGGCCCGACTCTCGATCGGGATTTATTCTCCGCTGCGCGCAGCGGGTTTGATGTCTGAAGGCTCGCTATTAGTCTCTGTAGGTGGTCCGGTTTGGTCTCGCACTCCCAAACCTCGACGACGGTCCAACCTTCGGCTTCTAGCGCGGATCGGTTTTTTCGTCCCGCAACCTGTTGCCTTCAAGTTTCGGGCGCCAGAAATCGAGCTTCGACTTCGGCATTCTTGCAAGCTTACAATTCGAATCCAGATGCTGGTGCCAGAAGCAGCCGTGGACAAAAAGGGCTATCCACCGGCCCCGAAAAACAACGTCGGGCTTTCCGACCAAATCCTTCGCATGAAGACTGTATCGCAATCCCGCCGCGTGAAGCGCCTGACGCACGCACATCTCCGGCTTGGTGTCACGCCCCCGTATGAGAGACATCTGCGCGCTTCTGGCGGTATCCCTCTCATTCGTCGTCAACACCGCCAGCCTCATCCGGTTCGGGACCCGCAACGTTATCACCCACCGGTGGAATGTCGGGTTCCATTGATACGGCGTCATCCTGACGGAAGCCTGCCAACATCTCCTCTAGTAGCGCGGCATGATCCTGGCGTGCCGGCACACGCTCCAGCGTCGCAGCGATCCGCTTGGCGATTTCATCCGGCGTCAGCGAGTCAGCTAGCCGTTCATCCAATGCCCAGAGTCGCCCAGGATGCACGACGTCCCATGGGGAGCGCTTATTGGCCCGCGTGGTCGCCGCATCTCCATGTTTGCTCATTCCCCAGCAGGCCTTGGTCTCCGAGTTCCAGATCGGCCAGAACGTCCGAATGAGATGCTTCTCGGCGACTAGTTGGGCATTCGTCGCGCATACGAGGCGGCGGCAGACAAAGTCCGCCAGTTTTATGGGCGACAGATGGGATAGAGGCTTGCTAGCATAGGCTTCCGCCGTGCCAATCGTCCCCGCGTGCTCTAACAGACGCGCCGTAAGCTTCGCACCCTGTTCCCGTGTGGTACTGGCATCATCTTTCGCCGGATCAGCCTTGCCGACATAGATCGGCGTTTCGGATCCAGAGATACCGGCATAGAGCTGGTGATTTCCACGATAGTAAATCGCGTAGACGCCAGAACCGTAAGCTGGCCGGACATCAGTCAACGCGACCAGAGGCTGCGCAATGAGCGCGATGGAAACCATTCGGCCGATCGCCTTTGGATCGGCGGGATCAAAGGTCGCGCGAGGCATCCGAACAGAATCGGTAGACGAGCGTGCCGCTTCCACCGCGTTGGCGTGTGTGGCCAGACCTTCACGAATCCGTCGTACAACCGCCTGAGGAGGATTACTGCCGGCAGCCGCAAGCACCGCCGCGAGTGCATCCTCTAGTGCCTTAATCGCGGCTCGATCTGGTGCCAACGCCATCCACTAAATCCCTCCGTAGCCGAAACGAGGTCTAACGGCCGCGATTCGCACTCCAGCTGACATAAAATCCAAAGCTACGCCGCGCGACGAGCGGAGGCTAGGCCACCGCTGGCGTTTCCACCGTTGAGCTGCTCGGCTAGCCAACCACCAGCCGCAGCTCCAAGAGGAGCCGGAACCGCATTGCCTAGTTGCCGCATGCTCTCTGTCCACGACCGCGGAAACTCGTAGTCATCGGGCAACCCCACCAGACGAGCGGCTTCACGCGTGGTGAAGTATCGAACCGACCCGTCGTCGCGAACCATCATATTCTCGCCGCCGGGAACACCGTGATCGCCCGCCTTCAAGGCCTTCGCGGGAAGATCCAGAGGACTTCCTGTGTGACCTGGATACACCCGCGCGCCGACCTGAAGCACGTGGTTACGCTTTCCATTCGGTTCTCCGAGACCCCTTAATGCATCACGAAGGGTGGCCCATGGCGCCCCAGTTGGCTCGACGTCAGTCCGCTTCAGTTGCTCGACGCGCCTGCGATCTTTCAGCAGAATGGGAACCCGATCCGCCGTTAGACCATGCCGCGTCCAATACTCGCCAGTGATGTGCTGCTCCCAAAGAAGTCGGTCACGGCTATGGGTCGGCGTCATTGGCGCCGGGACAACACCGAGATCGCTTCTAATTCCAAAAATCAACACGCGATGCCTGATCTGGGCTGCGCCAAAATCTGCGGCGTTCACAATCTGCCAAACGACGTTGAAATCCTTACGACCCCGAGAACTCATCAGCCGCGCGCGATGTTCAGCGTGAGATTCATCTGACTTGCGGACCAAGCCCGGCCGCTCAAGATGCGAGATAATCCACTCCAGGTAGGGGCGGAAACGCGGCCCAGCGATATTCCTAACGTTCTCAAAGAGAAATGATCGAGGTTTTGCCTCCCGCACTGCTCGGATGGCTTCCGGCCACATGTCACGATGATCATCCTGACCATGCTTTTTCCCGCCAATTCCAAACGGCTGACATGGGGGACCACCTGAAACCAGATCAAGGGAGGTCAGCGCCTTCCAATTGATATCCCGCACGTCTTGAAGGCCCATCGGCCAATCGCGGACGTGCTCCACTCCCTTTGCCTTGTTGTGCAGGACCGTTGCGACGGCATCTTGGTCGAACTCAGCCATGTGCAGGTGCCGGAATCCCGCTCTCGACATTCCAAGCGCCAGCCCCCCACAGCCCGCGAAGATTTCAGCGCTTTGCATCTTCGCCTCCTCTTAAATCGAACGGCAGCATCGGCCCGCCTGCGGATTCTTCCAAAAATCTCTCAACTGCTCGCCGGACAAGCCAAGCAATTTTCACGCCTTGCGCTTTTGCAAGGCGATCAAGCTCTTCCTTCTGCGTTCGCGTCAGCGTTGTAGTGACGCGCTCGGCATCTCGACCATCCTTGCCCAAATCCGGCCTCCGCAGCAATCCGCGGCGTTCCGCGGCGGCATCATCTTGCGGCCGAACCTGTATTCTTTCAACCAAAAAAGCGACCTCATCCACTCATAAGGGGCGCAAACTGGCGGCTGGCTGTTGCTTACAGCTGCCGCCGATCACAACCGCCGACTCGACTTGTAGCAAATCCATAAGAACAAACAAAGAACAATTTGCTATGTGAGTGAGGTACAGTGGGCTTCGGATCGTGTGGCTCTTCTGGTGAAGGCTGCCCTTCCAAAGTCCCCTGTACAGGTTTCTCTGCTCCGCGACCAAACTGTTCCTTAGTGAATGCTGCGGCGCGGGGAAGCTCTGCGCTAACCGGCCGACAGGAGCCGGCCCGTCGCTGCGCGTGCGAAGCCCAAGCGATGATGCAATCAGCCGGAATGTCGATGCAGGGCTTGGAGCGTCGACCCGGCCACCCCACCCACGCCAAGCCCTAGACTGAGCCAGGGACAGCACCTATGTTGCGATGAGGCAAATCTCTACCGATCTTGGGCTGATTGCTGACGATGCTGCCTGTGCCTGTTCACGCCGTCGTTTCTTCTATGCATTCTTTGACAAACCTCATGGATCGAAAACGACGGTTCTAGGTATGCCGCGAACTGCCAAGGGGACAAAGGAGATAGGCAAGTGCGTGAGATCGAGGATTTTACAGATGACCGACTGAAAACGTGGTGCATCAATTGCGGCCACGCCATCGCCGACATTGTGAGCAATCGCGATCATGTCCCGACCAAGTCGCTCCTGACAAAGGCTCTGCGCGACCGCGGTGCCGATTATGATGGCGGCTCGGGTGAAGAGCTGGATTACCTGCCACAGGTTATTATCTGTCGGAACTGCAACTCCAGTTTCTCTCCGGACGAGAACTACCTCCTCTGCGTTCTCCATGCGGTCATGGCTGGCAGCCTATACCCCGATCCGACGAAGAATCCCGAAGCCGCAGCTATTCTACGAAGCAACCGGCAAGTGGTCCGCTCCCTCAAGAGAGGGCCAGACGGACAGCTTCTCCTATTCGACGATCTGCAGCCATTTACCCTTTTTCCCGATGCCGAGAAAGTGCGGCGCGTCATCGTAAAGAACGCTCGTGGCCACGCCTATCACGAGATCGGCGAACCGCTGCTTGAAGCGCCTGACCATGTCGCGTTCATGCCGCTGGAGCGACTGAGTCCCGAGCAGCGCGACGCGTTCGAGGCTGCTGGCACCCCCGCAGAACTCGCCGTCTGGCCGGAGGTCGGCAGCCGCATGACCGTCCAGTTGCTCGACGAAGAAGCCATGGTCGGCGGCTGGATTACTGTCGAAGCCGATCGTTACCGCTATTCCATTGACTGGTCCAACGGTGTGACGGTGAAGACCGTCATATGGGAGTATCTCGCTACGGAGACACGCTGGGAGCGATAGGCAAAGTCACCGGACCTAGCCGATTGCCGTTCGGGTACGTAGGTTCGCACCTCCTGACCGAACTCAGACGGCCACGTAAGCGGCTTCAGAGCACTATTGTTTAGGTTTAGCTCCGGTCGATATCTGGCTTGGCCTAGCAGGTTTTCACACACCCTCGGCCGGTTGCGTCATGACGCCAGTTTTCAAACAAAGGGTTGTTAGCTTTGATCGCCGGACATCTGGCTGGTCCACTTCTGGAGCTTGACAATATCTCTTTGATGCTCTTGAATACTATATTGCTCATCTTTGTACATTTCTTGAAAGAGCTCAGACGTTTGCATCGCAAAGTGAGGGAGGTGGACTTTTACTGCCTCGCATAGCTCGGTGACAGCTTTGCACAATCTCTCGATTGTTGCACCCAAGTGGATTCTTCCGTGCAATGACGCTGCGTTCCAACGGAAACTGGGACAACTCTTGAAACCAACAAGTAGACTAACGAGTCCTTTTAACCTGGCTATCTTCTCGGCATGGTCTGAAAATTCGGCCGGACACGAAAACCAAAGAAACTCATCAATCATCCTGTAATCGGATGAATTTGGCATGCCTTCAAACGCACTTGACGAAATGCCATCCACTCGACGCCCACCGATCTCTCGGTCAATGAAGACCCGGGCGCCTTTACCCATTGATTCTAGCTGCGCAGCTCTAGTGACCGCGTTTCCGCAAATGAATTGCCCCAAAGATATTCTAGTTTTTTCTGGCTCGATGATCTGCCCAAAAGTCATCCCACCTCTAGCTAATATTCCAGTATTCGTGTTTTTTAGAAATATCTTACGCGCCGCCTGAACGACAAGACTTTCATTTCTTGACCAAAGGAACGCACAGTCTGAAAGCTGTGCGATCTTAAGGTCGTTCATCTTGCATTCGTGAAGGTTCGAACGAAACTGAGAAAGCAGACGAGCACAGAAAAGTTGATTTCCGCCAACTTTCTTGGGCCTAGTAAAAAGTGCCTGAAAGTCTTGATCTGTGACAAGTGGCTTTTCGGATGTGGTTAGTGCGCTGATACCCAATATGTCGACAAATAAGACCGCCCCAGTGTACTCTTTCATTGTTTCCCTTGCCCGATCATAGA
>CANJQT010000036.1 GCA_947476475.1 Paracoccaceae bacterium
GAGCGCGGCTTCTCCGAAGCGGAGATCCGCGGCGTCTATGCTGAGAATCTTCTGCGCCTCTACGAGAAAGTCTGGGGCGCCTGACAACGCGGAAATGCCCCACACATTACGTGTTCCAAAACCAATGACTTCAACATGGGAGATATGGATTTATGCCTGGAGTACGGACCACCCACAGGTCGACGACCATGTGGTGCAGTCAGTCCTGGATGACGGTGTGTTTTTTGCTGCCCAGATTGCGGCAGAAGAAGAGAAGCGGAAATGAACCTTGATTTGAAATTCTACCTGGCCGTCTTTTTGCGCCGCCTTCATGTTTTTATGGTTATCACGGCGCTGGTTTCCGCCGCTGCCATCGCAACCGCGGTCCTTTTGCCAAAGGTCTATATCGCGCAATCGTTGCTGATGGTTGAGTCGCCGCAGATCCCGGGCCCGTTGATGGCCCCGACGGTTCAGGCCGCCGCGCTGGAAAAGCTGCAGACGATGGAAAACCGCCTGATGACCCGGGCAAACCTGCTGGATGTTGCCAACCGGCTGAACGTTTTCGCCGATATCAAGAAGATGACGCCGGACCAGATCGTTCAGGCGATGCGTGACAACACCATCCTGAGGAAAAGCGCCAGCCGCGGCGAGGCCACGATGATGTCGGTTTCATTCGAGGGTGAAAGCGGCAGGATCTCGGCAGGAGTGGTGAACGAATACGTGACGCTGATCCTGAAGGATGACGTGGATATCCGCACGAAGTCCGCGGAGGGCACCGTTGACTTTTTCGACCAGTCAGTAAGCAGCCTGAGCGCCAAGCTGGACCAACTGAGCGCGAAGATCCTGGAGTTTCAGAACAAGAACGCAGACGCGCTGCCCTCGACCTTATCCTTCCGCATGAGCCAGCAGTCGGCCTTGCAGACGAAGATCGACACCTATGAGCAGGATATCAAGATCCTTGAAGACCAGAAGGTGCGGCTGACGGCGATCTACAACACCACCGGTCAGATCACCAATGGCACAGTGGCAAGGACCCCTGAAGCGCAACAGTTGGCGTCCCTGAACGACCAGTTGACTCAGTCGCTTGCGGTACTTGCGCCAAGCCATCCGAAGATCAAGGTTCTGAAAGCCCAGATTGCCCAGCTTGAGGTGATCGTCAAATCGCAGACCCAGGCCGCCGACAACGGCGTGACGCAATCTTCGTCGATGTTCGACGTGCAGATCGCCGATCTGGATGCGCGCATCCAGACCGCGACCGAAGGGCGTGATCTGGCCAAAGAGCAGATGATCAAGTTGCAGGATACGATTGATCGCACCCCGGCCAACCAGATCGCTCTTGATGCGCTGAACCGGGATTACGCAAACGTTCAGCAGCAATACAACAATGCCGTGGCCAACCAAAGTTCGGCGGCGGCGGCCAAGCGGGTGGAAGATCTGTCGAAGGGCGAGCGAATTTCGGTGGTTGACGCCGCAACCGTGCCAGACCAGCCGGCGAAACCCGCGCGCGCACTCATTGTGGCGGGGGGCATCTTTGGCGGGATGTTTCTTGGAGTTGCCGTCATATTTCTGCTGGAGTTTCTTAATCGTTCGGTGCGGCGCCCGCAGGACATCGTCGCGGCTTTCGGCATCACGCCGATCGTTTCGATCCCTTATATGCGCACGCCAAATGAAACGATGCGTCGGCGTTCGGTTTTCATCGGGATGTTGCTGGCGTCGATGATCGGCATACCGCTGATGATGTACGCGATACATGTGTTCTATCAGCCGCTGGACGTGATCCTGAACAAGATCGCCGTCAAGTCCGGCCTGATCTGGTAGAATGGTGCTGGCTGTGTGCGGCAAAGACGAAGAATAGGACGACAGAATGGAAAAGCTTGAAGCCGCATTGGCAAAGGCACGAGAGGCGCGCAAGGCAAGTGCGATTTCTGTAGGCGACGAGATCACGCGCCATGAACAGGAACGCGCGCATGGCGGTGTACGGCAGGGTGACTGGTTGAGCCTTCCGGAGCTGACAATTTCGCCTGAACTGGCCCAGCAGCAGCGACTTGCCGCGTTGACCGGCGGCAAGGATGCAACGCCTTACGACATGCTGCGATCGCGCGCGATCCGGCTGATGAAAGAGGCTGGCTGGAAGCGGTTGGCAGTGACGTCGCCAAATGCGGCCTGCGGCAAGACAACCGTCGCGATGAACCTGGCCGTGAGCCTGGCGCGTCAGCAAGACACAAAGGTTCTGCTGATTGATGTCGATCTTCGTCGGCCGGCGCTGAACAAGCTGATCGGACACCATCCGAAGCGGTCCCTGCATGAGGTATTGGCCGGGGCCTGCCCGCTTGAGGATGCGACCGTACGTTTTGGCACAAATCTGTTGATCGCCACGAACAATTCGCCGGTCCGCCAACCTGCCGAATTGTTGCACAGCACCCGCACGCGCGAGATCCTTGCCGAGATCGAAGAACGATGGAAGCCAGATGTCACCATTTTCGACATGTCGCCGATGCTGGCCAGCGACGACAATGTGGGCTTCATGGGCAATGTCGACTGCGCGCTTCTGGTGGCCGCAGCAGAAAGCACGACATTGGCCAATATTGACGCCTGCGAAAAGGAGTTGGCGCAGTTGACCAATGTTCTGGGCGTCGTCTTGAACAAGTGCCGCTATCCGGACGAGTCAGCAGGTTACGGCTATGAGGCTTACGACTGATCAGACCTGCCTGCAGCGGCACCAAGCGGGGCAAACAAAAAGGCCGGGCAATTTGCCCGGCCTTTTTGTTTGTTGCGAAGTGATTAGCCCCGCTTGCGGCGGCGCAGAGCACCAAGACCCGCGAGGCCACCCATCAGCATCAGACCTGCTGCCGGAAGCGGAACAGGTGCCAAGCCGATACCTGCCAGCGCACCATCGGCAAACCCGAAGTTATCATTGCTGCTGAGCACCGTGAAGCGGATCACTGTGGCATAGATCGGCTTGAAGATCAGGCTCGCGAAACCGCCAGCACCCGAACCGGCAATGTCGGTTGCCGAAAGCTGATAAACGCTTGAGCCATTGACCATGGCCTCACCAACTTCAAGGTTGCTTCCGTCGCGTGCCACGAAGAGATCAAGGAAGTAGAAAGCGTTGACCAGTGTCGGCGCACTGAAGCTGACTTCGATCCATTCCTGCGACTTCGTGGAAGTGGTGATTTCGTCATCCCTGAGGCCAACACCGTAACCGTCGCGTTCGAACGAAAGCGTTGATCCCGAAGGAACAGCATTGCCATCATACAGCTGCGAATTGTTCAGCGGGCCGCTAGCCGTCATCGTCCATGTCGTACCACCCTGAAGTGTGCCGGTGGCACCTGTGGACGCGCTGGTGAAGTCAATAACAGCAGCATTCGCGACCGTCATCGTCAGCCCGATGACTGCCGCAAAGACAGCTCCGGTTATCGAGAACTTCCCAAACATCAATATTCTCCCAAAACGAATTCCACACCCTTTGACGTATTGATACCATGTTGACGCCCCAAAGTAACCTTTTTTTGCCACAAATAAGACGCAATTCCGCGAAGCCCCGCGGGGACCACGACTGTTTCCGGAATGCTTCCTGTGGGGGTTTAGGGGCTGCTGCGGGCGCGAATGCGGCAACAATAGCCGTGCATTCAGGCCTGCCGGCATCAGAAACCGTCGGTTCCGCGGTCGGCTTTCACAAAGAGGACCTTCAAACATTCTCTTGGGGTCGCATCAGGGATCGGCGACGCAACGCAGAATTGCGCAGCGTCAGGCGGTTGTGCGAATCAGCAGAGACCTGATGTCACGACATGCAAAAGCCCTGCCAGATGTCTGGCAGGGCTTCGGGCCGTTCGTTGGATGAGATCAGTAGCTTTCGTAGGCACCTGCATCTGGCGCCGAACCGCGCGGCCGCGGAATACCCAGAATGTCGACAGGCGGAGCATAGGCGGCCAGTCCGGAATTCGCGGATCGCGCCGTGGGGAGAAGTTCGTAGTTCTGACCTGTCGGCGAGACGAATTCGGCGGCCGAGTTCGTAATCAGGATGTTGTTCGTTGCCACCACATTGTTCACCGTGCTTGCAGGCACGCCCATCCCATTAGAGGTGTTGTTGGACACCCGCACATTTTGCGAAGGCGTGCCATTCTTGTGATAGGCAATCTTGATCCAGGGGTAGTTCAACTTGGTGGTGGTCGGCGCCGTCACCGTATTGTTGTTGATCACGGTGTTGAGTGCGCCGGCAATCGTAATGCCGTGGTACTGCGTCGAAGAAACCAGGTTGTTGAAGACCTTAACGCCATCATACATGCCATCAAACATCCCTACACCCTGAAGCTTACACTTGAGCGGGCTGACGGTGGGGTTGTTCCATTCGTAGAACTTGTTCCCCTCGATCGTGAGGTTGTAGACCGTTCCCGAACCGGCCCCGTTGGGGCCACGAGACCACGACTGGAACCCATCGGCATGGTTCGTGTCGATGCGAACGCAGTTCTGAACGCGGTTGCCGCGGATCACCGAATTGTCGCCCAGCGCGCGCATTCCATCGCCTGAGAACCCGTCGATGATGTTCTTTTCAATCAGGGCACCATTGCCGCTGGCCATGATGCCGAAGTTGACACCAGTCACCCGGTTGCCAATCGCGGAATTGCGCGTGCCCTTCATTTCGATGCCGTTGCGCTTGTTGCTGGTCCAGGTGGCCAGGTCCCAGTTGACATAGTTCACCGATGTCGGGGCAGCGCGCACATCAAGGTTCTGGAAGGTGATGTCGGTGGTATTTGCGTCTGACTTGATCTGATTGGTCACAGTCGTGGTTGCACCACTGGTCCAGACTTTCAGATCCTTGATCACGATCTTGGTCGAGGCGGTAACGACGATTGCGTCAACTTGCGCGACGGCCCCCGGAGCCGCCATCAAGGTGACTGGCGTCGTGAAATTCTGACCGCTGACCGTCAGCATGCCATGATAGCCCGCCATGAACAGGACAGTGTCACCGCCAACCAGCTTCTTGGAAGCGGCAAGGCTGGCGAAGCTGGCATAGGTATTGGTGCTTGACGGAGCCTGAAGGGACAAGGCTGTCGGCGTCGGAGCCGCAGTTGTATCTGTAGTGGTGGTGGTGGTGGTTGTCGTGGTCGACTTGTTGACCGACACCCACTTTGCCGAGCCGTTTCCTGACTGGACAACGCTGTCGCGCAGGCGGCTGGTCTTGGTTGCCTGCAACGTGATAGCCGCAAGCGCGGCCCCAGCGACAGGTCCGGCCTTCTGCGGAGCTATGTAGTAGTCAGCAGCCTGCAGCGCGGTCGTGCCAAGGACGGACGCCAAGCCGGCCATTACGAACATCCGGGAAAGTTTCATTCCGTAGCCTCTCCAGTCACGAGTGTATCTCACAGACAAACAATGGGACAGAACATGGCAAGAATGGGGCGCAATGGCAGTGAATTCATGTCCGGTGAAATCAATTCAACAGATCATCGGCCCGAAAACCTGACTATTATGGAACTTTTGCGCAGCATTCCGCCGAATTGCGTTGCCATAACGGAAACAAGCCCGCCGAACGCCCACTTTGCGGGGTTTTCAGGAATTCCACGGAAAACTGGGCCGTCGAACAGGCCTGAACTGCCAGCAATTCTTTGCGCCGCGCGAACCGAACCGCCGGCGAAGGTGAATGCCATCGTATGTTACATGCCTGAATTAGATAGATTTTTCTTCACAGGATGAACCATGGACAAGTTTTCAGACTATCCCACAAACCTGACGGCCCCAGCGCGTGAGGCGGCCCCGGTAACCCCGAATGATCTGGCTGATCTGCCGACTTTGCCGCGCGCAATTTATGTTGGGCAGAGCGGCGATCTGGCGGTGCGCATGCCCGACGGCTCCGCCGTGACTTTTGCCAATGTGCCATCCGGCAGCTTCCTGCCGATCCGTGCGCAGGGCATCAGCGCGACGGGAACCACCGCGTCGGCCATCGTTACACTTTGGTAATTGCGCCACTCAGGCCGCGTCAGAACCGAAAGAGCCGCCACCGATTCGCAATCGGTGGCGGCTTTGTAATGATGTCCGGCCAGCATTGCGCCTGCCAGGGGGTGCCCCCCGGCAGGGTTTCAGACTACGGCACCGCCATTCTTCCAGGGATGGGCATTGGCGGTCGCCGCCGGCCCGGCAATCCGGCCGTTGGCGCGCAGGTTCGCATCGGTTGAAGGACGCCCGCCGCCGGTGACGCAATCATTCCAGACCTCGGCTTTGTAGATGGTGCCGATGCAATAGCCGCCCGTGGTAATTTCCCGGGAGAGAAAGCGCAGGCGGCGACCGCTGGAGGCAAGGTTGCCGCTATTTGCTGGCAGCGGATAAGTGGTGGTTACGCCATCATAGGTCACCCAACAGTTGCGCGCGACAAGATCAACCGCCACGATCAGGTCTTTGCGTACCCCCCAGGTCATGTTGCCGATGGTTGCGGTGCTGATCAGGGAGGTGCCCGCGCTGTCAGTCAGGCCCAACCGGATCAGACCAGCCGTCGTGACGTTCAGCCCGATATGCTGATTGCCCATCTCGAACGGATAAACCGTGACCCCGGCGTTCTGAAGCGACATATCGAGTGCCAGAGTGATCTTGCCACCCGCGGTCGGCCAGGCCGTAAGGTCGCGGAAGTAGGTGAGCTGGCCTGCGACGGTCGTAAAGGAGGGGTTGGCGGGCAATGAGTTGGCCAGAACCGCGCCTGACGGCATCGGACGAACCGGAATGCCGGTAAGTCCTGTTCCCGCCACCGCGACGATGGGCAGGTTCTTCCATGTAGCGTTCTGAAGGTCTTGCGGGAACTTCACTTGGCCGGTTGCACCGCCTTCGCCAAAGGTCAGCACATCGGAAAAGATGAAGGTGCCGCCACCGTTCTTGGCGATACGGACACGCCCGCCGACAATCGTCGCGTTTTGCGCAGGAACGCCGTTGATCTGGAAGCCCATCACCTGCGCCCAATGCGGGTAGGTTGCAGGCAATGCCGGCTCTGCGCGTGCCAGACGGGTTGTGGTGATCGGCCCCGACGATGACCAGACTTCGACATAGGTGCCCGCAGGATCCCACAGGCAGTTGTCGAATACCGGCAGTGCCCAGCTAGTCAGGCCCGCCGCCTGCAACATGCCCAGGACGGTCAGGCGCGCGAAGACCGGACTTCCATCGGCGGTCGCGGAGGGGTGGGCGGTATCGGTCCAGCCGCCAGCGCCGTCATCACGACCATTGCCATAAGTGATCGGCTCTAGCCCAAGGGGCAGGAACATGGTGGCACTGGCCGAGGCCAGCATCGAGCGCCAGGAAAGGCGGCAGAGTTCCTTGTTCTTCAGGTTGGATTGCAACGCGCCACCCGCAAGATGGGTGGCATCCAGCATGTCGGCGTCAATTTCAAACCTGTGCGGACCTTCGGCCACCCACTTGGTTTCCGCATAGTCGTAAAGTTCGCCAAACCAGTGGTCGGCCTGAAAGCTGCCGCCCGAATAGCTGATCATGCCGGGGATGGTGACATTGGCCCCGGCAAGGGTCTTTTTCGTGAAAAGCTGGATCATTGCTTCACCATAGCCGCTGGCAAGATTGCCAGGAGAAGCAAACCAGGACATTGCGGCGATGCCGACGCTTCGCCCATCGGCGGTTGCCAGATCATGCAAGGCCTTGTCATTGGCCCACAAGCGGCTTGTGTCGCTGTCATTGACCAGGGCGCGGGGGTCGGTGCCGGCGACAGCCTGCAGAATGATCGCGAATTTTTCGCCCGGCCGCGCGGCGATCAGCGAGGCGGCCATGGCGGCGCAGGCATCCGTCAGGGGGCTTGCGTTGGTGATGAACTGCCGGGTCGGGTTGCCCGCCGCGCCGTGGAAAATCTGCACGGCTTCCGGGTCTGACACCGGCACGGGCGCGCCGGCACTGTAGAAGCTGTTGGTAATGTTGGCATGTTCGGACTGACCCCATATGGCCAGCACATGGCCGACACCAAACCGGTTCGCCCCCTGCGCGGCGGCAAGCGGAGAGCTTTTCAGCCGCACCTCTGGCCGATACCAGGATGCGCTGCGCGGCACCGAGAGGATGCCACTCCAACCGCCGCCGCCACTGATCGTGGCGACGTCGATCCATGCTGTCGAGGTTACGCCCCCGTCATCGACCGAAAATGCGCGGGCCTGAACCACCTGCCCGGCGGTGCCGGTTCCGGAGAAGGGCACGGAAGCCGCATTCGCGCCAAACGCTGCGCGACTGTCATAAAGGATGCGATCAGCGGAGAATGAGGCAAGGCTTAGTGTGCCGGTCGGAACTGCCGCGCGCGGCGTGCGCGGGGAATTGATGGAAAGGGAGAAGGAAAACATCTGCTGGTCCCGCGGTTGAGGAACGGCGACCGGCCTCATGCCCGACTGGATCGGAGAACTACCCGCCGCTCGTCCATATGGATCGCGCCGGATCAATGACGGGTACCCGGATCCGGGCACGCGCCGGTGCTTGGTCCGACAATGATGGGAGGCATGATTACCATGGCGGTTTATGCGTTGCGGCAAGCGGCTTTGCACCGCGCGCGGCGATAACGCTTCAGAATGGCTGCGGAAAACGCTGCGAAAATCGCAACAATTCGGTAAAAACAGCGCAATGGTCAGAATGAATCGCAATAGGGCGTGATGGCCGCTTCGCCATGCTCGCCTCGGATCGCCATATGGACTATGGGAAGGGCATCCCAGTCAAAGGGCGGTTCGCCGCCCAGCCGGAGCATCGCCATTTGACAACCGAAGCCACATACGCGCCCGCCCGCCAGCCAACCCAGCAGGGAGCTTTCGGGCAATCGCATGCTTCGGGCAGATTGCCGATTGCGGTCGGCCTTTATCTGGCGGCGGTCCTGATGCCGGTGCTGTTCAATGTCGGGTCACTGGTCATTACGCCCATTCGACTGATGCTGCTGTTCTATGTGCCGGTCCTGACGGCACAGCTTTTCGCCGGGCGGTTTGGCAAGATTCTGGCGGTAGACATCTTTTTCTTTCTTTATCTGGCCTGGGCAACCATCGCGATTGCCGTGAACAACCCCAGCAACGTCGTCGAAAGTATTGGATCGACGACGGTTGAGTTCCTGGGCGGCTATCTGATCGCGCGGGCCTATATCCGCACACCTGAAACCTATGAAAGCCTGATCAAGACATTGATGGTCATCACCATCCTGCTGCTTCCCTTCACCATTCCCGAACTTCTGACTGGAAAAGCGGTCATCCCGAACCTGATCGAAAGTATTCCCGGCCTGCGGTCGGTGAATGACGCGGCCAACCCCAAACGGATGGGGCTGGAGCGGGTACAAAACGTCTTTGCGCACCCGATTCATTACGGTCTTTACAGTTCGATTCCCTTTGTGTGCGTGCTTTATGGCATGAAGGACCGGAAGAGCCTGGCCTGGCGGTTGGTCGGTGCCGCCGCCATCAGCTTTGCAGTCTTCGCATCACTGTCGAGCGGCGCGGTGCTGGCTTTGGTCCTGCAAACCGGCCTTCTGGCCTGGGCGTTGATCTTCAACAAGCTCAACTACAAATGGCTATTGTTGTTTGGCCTGTTCGTTCTGGCCTATATCGCGATTGACCTTCTTTCGAACCGCACACCGGTGCGGGTGTTCATGACCTATGCGACCTTTTCGGCGCAAACCGCCTTTTACCGATCAGCCATCAATGCCTGGGGATGGTTTAACGTCGGGCAAAACCCGATCTTTGGCCTTGGGCTCAGAGACTGGATCAGACCAGATTACATGCTGCGCGGCAGCGTTGACAATTTCTGGCTGGTCAATGCGATGCGCTACGGCATACCGGGTCTGGTTCTGCTGTCGATCGGTTGTCTTGCCGGGATCGTGCAGGTAGCCATACGCGACACGTCGGCAAGCGCATATGTCACGCGGCTAAGGGTAACCTGGGTGATCACCTATTGCGGGATCGCCTTTACCCTGGCGACTGTTCACGTCTGGACCAACGTTTTCTCTTTCGTCTTCTTTTTCTTTGGGGCGGGGATGTGGATTGCGAGCTACAAAGCTGAACCCGCAGAAAGCGTCAACTCCGAGCCACCAACCGGTGGCCGCACTAGGCTGAGCTTTCAGCGCCCACCAGCAGCCGCGCCCTCTGGACCGGTTCGGCTGACACGATTCTCGCGCGATTTCCAGCGTGGCGGCGCTGACAGTCAGCCTGCGCCACGCCCGTCCGAAACATCCTACTCGCGACAGAAATCACCCGAAAAGCCCCGTGAGCGCGGGGCGGAACCCGGGCGCAAGCCCAAAGCCTGACTCATCAGCGCCGCCATCGACATTGGCGCGCCAAAGCAAAGACACCGCGAAACATGTTTTCGACATACCGTCAGCTATTCGATCTTTTGGACGCACGGGAACGGCGGCGCATTCTGTTGCTGCTGGCGATGATCTCTGTCGCGGCGGTGATGGACATGGTCGGGATCGCGTCGATCCTGCCGTTTCTGGCCGCCGTATCGGACCCGGCGGGGGCAAAGTCGCACGCGCTTCTGTCTGGTATCTACAGCTATTTCGGCTTTACCGATGATCGCAGTTTTCTGGTTTTCCTTGGCCTGTGCGTGCTTGTTTCACTGATGTTGGGGCTGGTGGCCAAGGTGACCGCCAACTATGCGATTTCGCGTTTTGGCCATATGCGCAACCACACGATCGGCAGCCGGCTTCTGGCAGCGTACCTGCGCCAGCCCTATGTCTGGTTTCTGAGCCACCACAGCGCCGATCTGGGAAAGACCGTGCTTTACGAGGTGGAGCGGATCATCATGGAGGCCTTGCTGCCATCGGTCAGGCTGGTGTCATATCTTGTGTCGCTTCTGTGCCTGATCGGCCTGCTGGTCGCAGTGCAGCCGTGGGTTGCCTTTGTTTCTGCTGCGATGATGGGCGGGGCCTATTCGCTGATCTACTATTTTGCGCGGCGCAAGGTGGGCCAACTGGGAAGGCGCCGCGCGATCGACAACGCGGAACGCTACAAGATTGCGATGGAGTCGATCAGCGGCATCAAGGATGTGAAGCTGATCGGTCTGGAAGAAACCTATCTGGCGCGCTTCGCCGTTCCCTCGCGCAGGGTGGCCAGCAGTGCGAGTGTTGGTCAGGTGATCGGCGAACTGCCTCGCCACCTGCTTGAGGTCGTCGCCTTTGGGGGAATGGTTGCGCTGATCCTTACCATGCTGCTGACCGGTTCTGGCAAGATAGGTGACATACTTCCGACTTTGGGTGTCTTCGCCTTTGCCGGATTGCGCATGTTCCCGGCGATGCAGCAGATCTATCTTGCGATGACGCAGATGCGCTTCGTCGCGCCTTTGCTGAACAACGTCCATGAAGCAATGAAACTGACGGGCGCGCAAAGCCGGGCCGCCAATAGTCCGTCTGCGACGGTGCCACCGCTTGTTCTGCGCAAGTCGCTAGAGCTTGATAGCATCGTCTACAAATACCCTGGGGCAGAACAGGCGGCGCTGAACGAACTGTCGCTTAGGGTAGCGGCTCGATCGACGGTGGGGATCGTCGGAGGCAGCGGCGCAGGCAAAACCACGGCGGTGGATGTGATGCTGGGATTGCTGACCGCCGAGAGCGGAACGATGACGGTGGATGGCGTTCGGGTAGGCCCCGACAATCTGCGCGCCTGGCAGAATGCCATTGGCTATGTGCCCCAGCACATCTATCTGATCGACGACAGCGTGGCGGCCAACATCGCCTTCGGCATTTCGCCCGACCAAATCGACATGCTGGCGGTTGAGCGTGCCGCCCGCATAGCCAACCTGCATGATTTCGTTACCGGGGAAATGGCCGATGGCTATGCTACCCCGGTCGGGGAACGCGGTGTGCGTCTGTCGGGTGGCCAGCGCCAGCGGATCGGCATTGCCCGGGCGCTTTACCACGACCCCGAGGTGCTGATCTTTGACGAAGCGACATCGGCGCTCGACAATCTGACAGAGCGGGCGGTCATGGCGGCGGTGAACAACCTTGGCCGCAGCAAGACGATCATCATGATTGCGCACCGGCTGTCGACGGTTCGCAAGTGTGATGTGATCTTCTTCATGGAAAAAGGCGCGGTGGCGGCGCAGGGTACATTTGACGAACTGGTGGCCGGGCATGAAACCTTCCGCCAGATGGCGGCGGACGATCTGGAGTAGGGCGGGCCTGAATGGCGGCGGGGACAGACGGCCACGATGGCACCGAACGGCGACTTCGCATTCATGCTCTTATGAGCATGCCCTGTGCGGCGATTGGCGTGGGGGCAACGTGCCGATCCTTGTTGCGAGGGGCCGTGATGGCAGGTCATGCGCCCAGCCTGTTCACCAGCCGCGACGATGGTCGCCAGACCGAGCCTTTCCCCCTGCATTCTCATGCTGGGGGCTTGCTGTCCGCCCTGCCCCACCGGCTGACCCGCAACTGGACAGTGCCCCGGGTCCACCGGGACTTCATGACCCGGATAGAAGATGCCGATGTTGCCTACTTGTGGCCCTCGGTTCCGGCAGGTCTGTTCCGCGCCGCGCACGAGAGTGGCGTTCCTGTTGTTGGCGAAGCGATCAACACCCGCATGGCCGATGCGAAAGCAATATTGGATGCGGCCTTTGCCAGCCTTGGCCTGTGGCCCTCGCACCGGATCACGCCTGATCGTATCCGCATCGAGGAAGAGAACCAGCGGCTGTCCGACTATATCTTCAGCCCCAGCCCTGCAACCGATGCAAGCCTTGCGCGGTCGGGCGCGGGGCACCGGATTTTGCAAAGCAGTTATGGCGTTTGGGTGCCACCAACCTTGCCGGAAAGACGACCGAAGGCCCCCGGTGAGCCTGTGACCTTTCTGTTCGTCGGCCTGTCCTGCATTCGCAAAGGCCTGCATCACTTGCTGGAGGCCTGGAAGGATGTGCCACGGACAGCGCATTTGAGGGTGGCCGGGATGAACCAGCCGGAATTGTGGAATGTATTCGCCGGGGTCTTTGCACAAGACAACGTATCTGCCATCGGCTTCACCCCGCATACTGCGGCAGAGTACGCAAATGCGGATGTGCTTGTCTTGCCGTCGCTGGAAGAGGGCGATCCTCTGGTGGTCTATGAGGCGGCGGCGCGCGGCCTGCCAGTTCTGGCGTCGGCCGTAGGGTCGGGGCGGATTGGCGCGGAAACCGGCGCCATCTGCACGCTCGACACCGCCGATATCCCTGCTCTTCGCCAGTCGATTGCCAACTTTACCCGGTCCGAAGACCTGCGCCGGGACTGGGGAGCACGCGCCCGCGCAGCATCGCTGGAATTTGACTGGTCCAAGGTCGCCAAGCGGCGCTTTGACCTGCTGGCCAAGGCCCTTGCCCAAGATGGCCGGATCTGAGCCGTCCTGATTTCAGGTGATCAGCCCGCTGTCCCCGAAATGTTTTGGGAAGAAGGCTGCGGCACAGGCATAGACGGTGGTCAGAGCCTCGGCCCGGGTATAGGGCGTGTTCATCGTCATCATATCGAGCCAGACGCCTTCGGTCGTGACCCGCAACACGCGGGCCGCATAGATCGGATTGAAATGATAGCCGCCCTCTTCCTTGAGTTCGCGGCAAAGGGTTTCAAGCGCGTTCAGATAGGCTGCGTCGTTTGATCCACACTGTTCCTGATATAGTGGTCGGCACTGCGCCTCGCCCCAGAAGGCACACCAAGCCGACAGTCGCGCGGATGTACAGATTGCAGGGTTGAAATCCGCCCGCAGCATCGCGTCAAGCCGACTTGCCGGCGATGCACCTGCCTCTGCAAGCGCCTGCGTCCAGTTGGCCCGATATTCCTCGGCCAGATAGATCAGCGTTTCGGTCAGCAGCTTTTCTTTGGTCTTGAAATGGAAATTGACCAGACCGTGCGACAGGCCCGCGTGGTTGGCCACGTCGGTGAGTGTGATACGGGCATAACCGCGCACGGCAATCGTTTCGATTGTCGATTCGATCAACTGAAGCTTGCGCGCCTCGCGGCTCAGCTTGCGGGGCTGATGCGGTGCGGCTTCCGGCTTGGCGACGCGTTGATCCATCCACAGTCCTGAAAAACAGAGGAGAAAGTCTTAGCGGATACTTAGCGCGTATTGCAGAGTCTGCAAGCTAGTAAGCCCCATTTTGAATCGCCAGTCAATATTCTGATTGACAGCCCAGTCAGAATATAACTAGCCTTGCACCAAGGGTAAGGATTGGGCTGTCCGCGAACGGGTCATGCCATCTCACTTGCTTAAGCATCAGGGGATCTTTTTCATGCGACCGCTTCCAAGCCGCAATCTTGCCAAGTCAAACGCCCAGTTTCAGCGCGCTGTGAAGAAACTGCCTTTGGGCGTTTCGTCCTCCTTCCGGTATTGGGGCGATGATCGAACCATCTATGTCGATCACGGCAAGGGTGGCCGCACCTGGGACATCGACGGCAACAACTATGTTGACTATCGGCTTGGCTACGGCCCCGCGATCCTTGGCTACGCCGACGACCGCGTTGATGCCGCCGCGCGCAAGGGCATGGAAGTCGGTGGTGTTTTTGCCCTTTCCACCGAACGTGAATTGATTGTGGCCGAGCGCATTTCCAAGATGGTGCCGGCGGCCGAACTTGTCCGCTTCTCCAACTCGGGCACCGAGGCGGTAATGGCCGCCCTGCGTCTGGCCCGCGCCTATACCGGCCGCGAAAGCTATCTGCTGGTCGAAGGCGGCTATCACGGCCTTTTCGATGCCGCCATGTGGATGTCAAACATGGACGAATGGGATCTTGGCTCGAATGAGGATCCCGAACTGGTGCCCTATGGCAAGGGCATCCCGGCGACGGTGAAGCAGCTTGCCCACATCACGCCAATGAACAATTACCAGCGTCTGGAAGACATGTTCAAGAAGCACGGCGATAAACTTGCCGCCATGCTGATCGAACCGATCCAGGGCAACTGCTGCTCGATCATGGCGGAAGTCGGATATGTCCGTCTGGCGCGCGAACTGTGCACCAAATACGGCGTCATGCTGATCATCGACGAAGTCAAATCGGGCTTCCGCGTCGGCAAGTCGGGCATTCAGGGCATCATGGGCGTGACGCCCGACATCACCACCTTCGCCAAGGCGGTCGCCAACGGCTATCCCATCTCGGTCATCGCAGGGCGTGAAGAGGTGATGCGCACCTTCAAATATGGCGGCGCCTCGCATGGCGGCACCTACACCGCGCATTCCGTGTCACTGGCCGCCGCCGAGGAATGCCTGCGCATCCTCGACGAAACCCAGGCGCTGGAAACCATCGCCACCTACGGCGAAAGCCTGAAGGCGGGGATTTCCAAAATCCTCAATGCCCGCGGGATCGTCCATTCCTTCACCGGCCATCCGTCGATGTTCGGCCTGTTCTTCGCCGAAAAGGCACCGAACGACTATCGCGGCTGGAAGACCTCTGACTATTCGTTCTACGATCAGATGGCGCATTATCTGCAAGATCTGAATATCATCGTAGAACCCGACAGCCGCGAACCATGGTTCATGTGTGAAGCCCATGGCACCGACGCAAGCTGCCTGACAGACACGCTGAAGGCTGTGGAAACCGCAGTCGACCTGACGCTGGAATATTTTGAAGAGGAAGCGAAACGGGCATGATCTACGATGCGGTGATCGTAGGTGCTGGGCATAACGGGCTGGTCGCGGCCTGTTATCTCGCCCGCGCCGGTCTGAAGGTGATGGTCGTTGAAAAGAACGACTGGATCGGTGGCGCGGCGGTATCGCGCGAGCTTCATCCCGGGTTCACCTATTCGAACTGTTCCTATGTCTCGTCGCTGTTCCGTCCCGAGATCATGCGGGATCTGGAGCTTCCCAAATACGGGCTTCAGATCCTGCCCTACGAAGGCGGCGCTGTCTTCATGGAAGGCGGCGACTACTTGGGGATGCACCGCGATCACGACGCCAACCGGCGCGAATTCGCCCGCCACTCGCCCCGCGATGCAGAGGCATATGACCGCTATTCCCGCGACGTGTTGCGCCATTGCCGTTTCATCCGCCCGATGCTGCTGCGCACCGCACCCGATCCATCCAGCTTCCGCCCGCGCGATCTGGCGGAACTGGCATGGCTGGGCAAGCAGATGTTCGGCCTGTCGGAAAAGGCGATGTATGACATGATCCGTTTCTGGACCATGTCGATCAGCGATTTTCTGGACGAGTATTTCGAACATCCAACCATCAAGGCCTATCAGGCCGTCGCCTCGATCATCGGCACCGCGCTGGGGCCGATGTCGCCCGGAACGGCCTATGTTCTGCTACACCATGCCATGGGCGACGTTGATGGCAACGTCGGCGCCTGGGGCTTTGCGCGGGGCGGCATGGGTTCTATCACAAAGGCGCTGAAAGCCTCGCTGGAAGCGGCGGGCGGCGAAATTCGCGCCGGGAACGGGATCGAGAAGGTTCTGGTCAAGAACGGTCGCGCGATCGGTGTGGCCATGGAAAACGGCGACGAAATCTATGGCAAGCGCGTCGTGTCGAACATGGATGTGAAGCGCACCTTCCTGAAACATGTCGACGAGGACCAGCTTCCGGGCGATTTCGTCAAGCGCGTCAAGGCCTTCAAGATCCGCGGATCGTCTGGCAAGCTGAACATCGCACTGGATTGTGCCCCGAAGTTCACTGCCCTTCCGGAAGGGTCGCCGCACATGAAAGGCGACATGCATTTCACCGATTCCATCGAAAAGATGGAACGCGCCTACGACGACTGGAAGGCTGGCCATTACAGCCGCGACCCGTTCCAGGACATGATGATCCCGACGATGATCGACCCGACGATGACCCCGCCGGGCAAGCATTTCATGTCCTGCTTCGTGCAATACGCCCCGCCGAAGATCGAGGGGAACGACTGGACAGACGCCGACCGCGACGGGTTTGCCAAGACCTGCCTTGATCAGATCGAGAAATATGCGCCGGGCTTCAAGAGCAGCATCCTGCACTACGAAGTCCGCACCCCGCGCGAGCTGGAAAAGGAAGTGGGCCTGACCGAAGGCAACATCTTCCAAGGCGAACTGACCTTTGACCAGCTGCTGTTCAACCGCCCGGTTCCCGGCTGCGCGCAATACAGAAGCCCGATCAAGGATTTGTGGATCTGCGGCTCCTCGACCCATCCGGGCGGCGGCGTCATGGGCGCCCCGGGCCGCAATGCTGCGTCCGAAATTCTGCGCGACATCAAGACACCCTCGAAAGATATGAGCGAAGCCTATGCCGTCCTTTGATGTAATCGTGATCGGCGGCGGGACCAACGGCCTTGCTGCTGCCCATCGCCTGCAGAAGTCGGGCCGCAAGGTTCTGGTACTGGAATCGGCCGCCGTAGCGGGTGGGGCTGCGGTGGCGCAGGAATTTGCGCCGGGCTTCCGCACGCCGGGGCTGGCGCATATCGCCAACATGATTGACGGCAGGGTGATGGCGGGCATGGATCTGGCCCGCAATGGGCTTGGGTTCGTCAGTGCAAACCTGAATTCGACCGCGCTTTCCCCGAACGGTGACCATCTGGTGCTGGAAGGGGCAGCCGGGGCGACGCTGAAAGGCGCTGTATCCGATGCGGAACGAAAGAACTGGGCGGCGCTGCGCAAGCAGTTGATGGCTTTCGCGGGCGTTCTGGCACCCTTCAAGCAAATCACTGCCCCGCGCATCGCCAAAGGCGTTGGCAATGACTATTTCCGGCTGGCCAAGTTCGGCCTTGGCGTCCGCATGCTGGGCAAGAAGGACTTCCGCGAATTCCTGCGGATGATCCTGATCAACGTCTACGACGTGCTGAACGATGAGCTGACCGACAAGCGCCTGAAAGGCCTTTTGGCCTTTGACGCCACGCTGGGGTCTTGGCTGGGTCCGCGTTCGCCAAATTCGCTGATCCTGCTTCTGAACCGGCTGGCGGGCGAAACGGCGGGCCAGCGCGGGGCGATTGCCCTGCCACAGGGTGGCATGGGTGCCGTGGCCGCAGCGATGGTCAAAGCGGCAACTGCTTCGGGCGTCGCCCTGCGCACCGGTGCCGTGGTCGAAAGCCTGATCATCGAAGAGGATCGCGCCACGGGCGTGCGTCTGGTCGGCGGAGAGGAACTGCGCGCCAGTCTTGTCGTTTCGGCCATCAGCCCCAAGACCACCTTCCTCAAACTGGTCGGCCCGCGCCATCTGGACGCTGGCTTCACCAAGCGCATCAGCGACCAGAAGTCGCGCGGGGCGGCTGCCAAGCTGCACCTGGCGCTGAAGGCGGCGCCCAACTTCATGGGTGCGGACCTTAAATCGCGTCTGGTGATCGCACCGTCGGAAACCGAGGTGGAGCTGGCCTATAACGCGGTCAAATACGGCGAAGTGCCAAAGCGCCCGGTGATGGAAATCATCATCCCTTCGGCCCATGAAAGCGGCTTTGCCCCGGAAGGTCAGCATGTCCTGTCTGCCGTGGTGCAATTCGCGCCCCACGCGCCAAAAGCCGGAACCGAGGCCGCCCGCGCCGAGATGCTGGAAAACACGCTGGCGATGCTGGAAGAACACGCGCCAGGCATTCGCGCGCTTGTCACCCATGCCGAGCTGCTGATGCCTTATGATATCGAAGCGCGCCATGGCATGGTGGGCGGCAACTGGCATCACGGCGAACTTTCCGTGGAACAGATGCTGTTCCTGCGCCCGATCGCTGGAATGGCACAATATTCGACCCCGATTGACGGGCTGTGGCTGGCCGGTGCCGGCTGCCATCCCGGCGGCGGAATTTCCGGCGCATCCGGCTGGAACGCGGCTGAACGTATCATCAAGGAGGTCCGGGCATGAAGATCGACAAGCTGGGCGACCCGAGGCTGCATTACAAGACGCCGCTGAAACCGACGCCCTTCCATGCCCGGACGGCGGCAGCCAACCGGCAGAACAGCTGGGGCCCGTGGGGCGGCTATACGACCGCACTGACCTACGACGACGATGCGATGGAACACACCGCGATCCGCAATGGCGCGTCGGTCTATGACCTGTGCCCGATGGTGAAATACCGGATCAGCGGCAAGGAAGCGGCGGCCTATCTGAATCGCCTGACTGTGCGCAATGCTGCCAAGCTCTCGGTTGGTGGTGTGCACTACACAATATGGTGCGATGACGCGGGCAAGATCATCGACGACGGCACCCTGTTTCGCCTGTCGGAAACCGAATACCGCATCTGCTGCCAGGAACGTCACCTGCCTTGGCTGATTGACTCGGCCATCGGCTATGACGTGCAGATCCGGGAAGAGACCGAAGAAATCGCGGCCCTGTCGCTGCAAGGCCCCTGCACCTATTCGGTGCTTAAAGCCGCAGGCTTTGACGTGGCGGATCTGAAACCCTTCCGTATGCGCACCTTTGCCTTCGACGGGGGCGAACTCATGATTTCGCGCACCGGGTTTACGGGCGATCTGGGCTACGAACTCTGGACGACACCGGATCATGCGCTGGCGCTTTGGGATCATCTTTTTGTCGCTGGCGCGCCTTGGGGCATTCGCCCGATCGGCACGCATGCGCTGGATCTGGCGCGCATCGAGGCCGGTTTCATCATCACCAACGTGGATTTCGTGCCCTCGCATCAGGCGGTACGCGAAGACCGCTGCCGCTCGCCGTTTGAACTGGGCCTCGACTGGCTGATCGACTTCGACAAGGGCCATTTCACCGGCCGACGCGCATTGGTTCAGGAAAAGGCCACCGGGTCATCGGAATGGGCGATGGTGGGCATCGACATTGAAGGCAATGTGTCGGCGGAAGGATCGCTGATCTATCACGACCAGAAACACGAGGTTGGCTATATCACTGCGGCAGCCTGGTCGCCCTCGGTTAAGCGAAACATCGCGCTGGCGCATCTGAAACGTCCCTACCACGCCGAAAAATCGGGTAACATCTGGGTCGAGGTCTATGCGCTGCGGGAACTGCAGTTCCACAAGCTGATGCTGAAGGCGACGGTCTGTGAGCGCCCGTTCTTTGCCCCTGCCCGCCGCCGCGTCACTCCGCCTGGTCTGTTCTGAGGTCGTTGCCCAAGCTTCGGCAAAAAAGGAAAACACCATGACGCAGCACCGTCATCCGGAATCCCCGATTTTGAGCCACTGCCCGGAAACCCTTCCGGCGCACGCTTACATCGACGCAGACTGGTACCGACAGGAACAGAAAACCCTTTGGGCGAACAACTGGGTCGCGGCGGGCCGTTTGAACGACCTGAAGCCGGGTGTGATGAAGAAAGTGCAGATTGGCGCCGCCAGCGTTGTCGTTTGCCGCGCCTCGGACGGCGAACTGTCTGCCTTTCACAACGTGTGCCGCCATCGGGGCGCAGAACTGTGCAGCCGCGATAAGCAACCGATGGGCAAACTTGTCACCTGCAAATACCATGCCTGGTCTTATGCCGCCAAAGACGGGCGACTTGTGGCCACCGGCCATGCCAGGCCGACCGACGACTTTCAGAAGGCCGAGCATGGCCTGATCAAGGTTTCACACATGGTGTGGAACGGGTTTGTCTTTCTGAACCTGTCGCATGATCCCGGGCCGCTCGCGCCTGACATGGGACTGAAATCGCTTGACAATTGGCCGATGGACAGCCTTGTGACCGGCCATCGGATGGTCAAGGACCTGGCCTGCAACTGGAAGATCTTCTGGGAAAACTACAATGAATGCCTGCACTGCCCGGGCGTCCATCCGGAATTATGCGATCTGGTGCCGCTTTACGAGACCGGCATTATGGCCCCGAACGAAGCCCCCGACTGGACCCCGGAAAAGGCAGCCCAACCGCTTCTGAAAGAAGGCGCCGTGACGTGGACGGCCACGGGCAAACCCTGCGGGCCGGAGTTTCCCAACCTGTCGCCCGTGGAACGACAAAACGGCTACAACTTTGTGACAATTTATCCGACCATGTTCGTCGTTGCGCATGTCGACTATGTGCGTGCCGTCTATTTCGAACCAACTGGCCCTGAAAGCGTTCGCCTGACTGCCGAATGGTATTTCCCGCAAGAGACGCTCGATCAGCCTGGCTTCGACGCGGCCGAAGTTGCCGCATTTGCCAAGATCGTGATGGCTCAGGATGCCGAAGTCGCCGAACTTAACCAGCGCGGCATCCGGTCGCCGGCCTATATGCAGGGGAAGCTGATGCCCGAGGAATATGCCATCCACGATTTTCACAAGTGGCTGCTTCACAATATGGGACGGGGACTGCAATCATGAACGAAGTGGTTTCAAGCAAACTGACCATCCCCAACGACTGGGATCGTCGCGGCCTTCCGGGATGGACCTATCATTCCGACGCGCTGTTCGAACTGGAGCGCACTGAAGTCTTCCTCAAGCAATGGCAGATTGTCGGCCATGTGAATGATATTCCTGCCAAGGGGGACTGGCTTGCCTTTGATCTTCTTGGCGAACGCGCGGTGCTAATGCGTGGTCAGGACGGGGAGGTACGGGCCTTTCACAACCTTTGCCGCCATCGCGGGGCGCGGGTGGTCGACGGGCCCTCTGGACACTGCAAAAGCGCGGTCGTCTGCCCTTTCCACGGCTGGGTCTACAATCTTGACGGAACATTGCGTGGTGCTGCGCGCCCCGAGACCTTCGGCGACATGGACCGAAGCAAGTTCGGGCTCAAGCCGATCGAAATGGAGATCTGGCACGGCTTCATCTTCCTGCGTTTCCTGCCCGGCGGCACACAGCCCGGCGTGGCTGAATGGCTTCAGCCCTATGATGCAGATTTCACGGCCTTCCGGGCCGAAGGCATCTTGCCTACGGCCAAGCCGGAATGGGGAACGACGCTTCCAGTGAACTGGAAGTCAGTGCGCGATGTCGACAATGAAGGGTATCATGTCGCCTTGGCACACCCCGCGTTACAAGATCTTTATGGCCGCAGCTACAAGGATATATTCCATGCCAATGGCCTGTCTCAGTCTAACGCCATTTATGGCGACAGGCCGGGCCGCCGCTGGTCAGTCAAGCAATATGTCAAGATTTCGCCCCGGCAGGACTGGCTGCCCGAGCGGCTGCAACGTTCCTGGAACTACTATGGCCTGTTCCCGAACGCGGTCTTCATCTTTACCCCGGAAACCATCCAATTTTATCAGGAAATCCCGATTTCCGCCCATGAAACCCGCATCACCGGCACGCTTTATCGCCAGCCGAACGAAGACCGCCAGACCCGTGCCGCGCGCTATCTTTCCTATCGGATTGATCGCGAGACTTCGGCGGAAGATCAACAGCTTACGATCTGGTCGAACGAGTCGATGAAGTCATCCGCCTTCGACGGGTTTCATCTTTCGGACCTCGAATATGGCGTGCGCCGTCACCATGACTGCTTGCGCCAGTTACTTCCCGTCACGCGCCTGGACCGGGCCCCTGCCGAGGACAATATGGCGCCAACCAACCAGAATTTACTTCTAAATGAGTGCGAATCGACGTCAAACTGACTGCAGAGACAAAATTCTATCCTGTTCAGGAACGGGCAGAAACAAATGGGAGAGTCCGAGATGAAACTGAATCGCCGCCAAACATTTGCCGCGCTGGGTGCCACGCTTGCGATGCCCTATGTGCGCCCATCCTGGGCGCAGTCTACTACCGTGAATGTCTATAACTGGGCCGATTATATCGGTGAAACGACTCTGGAAGACTTCGAGGCGGCAACCGGCATTGGCGTTACTTACGACACGTTCTCCTCTGACGAAGAGATGCAGGCCAAAATGCTTGCAGGGTCATCCGGCTACGACGTGGCGGTTCATGCGGGTATCAGCATGCCATCAGCAATCACGGCGGGCGTCTACCAAAAGCTTGACCGGGCGCGGCTGGCAAACTGGCAAAATCTTGATCCGGCGATCCTCAAACTGGTTTCGGACTGGGATCCGGGCAATGAATACGGAGTTCCCTACATGTGGGGCTCGGTGGGGTTCACATTCAACGTCGACATGGTGAAGGAACGGATTCCAGACGCTGATCTGGAAAGCATGGATATCCTGTTCAAGCCTGAAAATGCCGCTAAGTTGGCAGATTGCGGGATTTCGGTGCTGGACAGCCCGCTGGACATCATGCTGATGGCGCTGACTTACCTGGGCCTCGACGGCAACACGACGAACGTGGCCGACTATGACAAGGTGGTCGAGGCGTTCAAGCCGATCCGTGAACATATCCGCACCTTTGACAACACGAACTACCTGAATGCCATTCCGAATGGTGAACTGTGCGTGGTCAACAACTGGTCCGGTGATTACGGCGTTGCCAAGGCGCGCGCGGCCGAAGCCGGGATTGACCTGAATCTGACCTATGTCGTGCCCAAGACCGGCGCGCCGGCCTGGGCCTCGATGATGGCGATCACATCGGACGCACCCAACCTCGACAATGCGTACAAGTTCGTTGACTTCATGATGCAGCCAGAGGTTGCGGCGGCCTGCACGAACTTTACCGGTTACGCCAGCGCCAACGTTCGCGCGAGGGAATTTGTCGATCCGGCGATCCTGGCCGATCCGGCCGTCTATCCTGATGACACGGTCAAGTCGCGCCTCTGGACGCCACAAGCGCAGAATCCGGAACAAGAACGCGCAATGACCCGTGCCTGGTCCGAAATCAAGGCTGGATAAGATTTAACAAACCTACATAGCGGGGAAATATGCAGGCCATGACTGAAACGGCTACGTCGCAGAAAACTGCGGCGTCGTCTGCGCCGTTCATCCGAATTGAAAATGTCTCGAAATCCTTTGGATCCTTCAAGGCGGTCGACTCTGTATCCTTGGCCATCAAGAAGGGCGAAATCTTCGCCCTTCTTGGTGGGTCCGGTTGTGGCAAAACCACCTTGCTGCGGATGTTGGCGGGTTTTGAAACCCCGACCACGGGCAAGATATTCATTGACGGGCAGGATATGACCAACATCCCGGCCTACGAACGCCCGGTGAATATGATGTTTCAAAGCTATGCCTTGTTCCCACACATGAGTGTGGAAAAGAACATAGCCTATGGGCTAAAGCACGAAAAAATGACGGATGCCCAACGCAAGGACCGGGTGCGCGAGATGCTGGATCTCGTGCAGTTGTCACAGTTCGGTCACCGCAAGCCCCACCAGATTTCGGGCGGTCAGCGCCAGCGTGTGGCACTCGCGCGTGCCTTGGCGCGCGCCCCGAAGCTTCTGCTTCTGGATGAACCCCTTGCCGCGCTTGACAAGAAGCTGCGCGAACACACCCAGTTCGAGCTGATGAACATTCAGCACAAGACGGGCGTGACCTTCGTGGTTGTGACACACGATCAGGAAGAGGCGATGATCCTGTCGGATCGGATGGCAGTGATGGATAAAGGCCAGGTCAAGCAAGTCGGCGCGCCCACAGAGGTCTACGAATATCCCAACAGCAAATTCGTGGCGGGTTTTATCGGCTCGATCAACTTTGCCGAAGGCAAAGTCGCCGCCGTGAATGGCGATATGGCTGAAATTGACCTGCCGTCGATGGGCGGTCGCTTCACCGCCTGCAGCATTCCCGGACTTGAAGCGGGGAAAGACATCACACTTGCGATTCGCCCAGAAAAGATCGCCATTTCCCGTGAAAACCCCGGCACGAAGAATGCCGTGCAGGGCGTCGTAAACGACTTGGGCTATTTGGGCAAAGACTCGCTTTACAAGGTGCAGTTGCCCAGCGGCATGATCGTGTCTGTCAATTTGGTCAACGCCCGCCGCGTCGGCGAGTACGACAGGCTGGCCGTCTGGGAGGACAAGGTCTGGCTCTCGTTCGAACCCGGCTCGCCAATCCTGCTGACGAACTGATCGGGCCAATCATGACGCAACAGGCACAAATTCCTTTGACAGAGCCCCAAGTTCCTTTGACAGAGCCCCAAGCACAGCGTGACGGACCTTTGATGCGCTGGTTCAATATCCGGGGCTGGTCGGACGTAACCATCGCAACACCCTACCTGTGGCTGGTGATCTTTTTCCTGATCCCCTTCCTCATTGTCGTGGCAATGAGTTTTGCCACCCGAACCACAACCTCGCCGCCGTTTTCCTTCGGCGTGACCGACAACTATCTGGACTTTCGCAATTATGCCCGGCTGTTTCAGGATGACCTTTACATCCGCGCATTTCTGACCTCGATCAAGAATGCCGCAATGGCAACTTTCGTGTGCCTATTGGTCGGCTATCCGATGGCACTGGGTCTGACGCGGGTGTCGAAATCAGCCCGCAATATCCTGCTCATGCTGGTTATACTGCCCTTCTGGACATCGTTTCTTCTACGCGTCTACGCATGGATCGGGCTGATGGGAACCAACAGCTGGTTCAACAAACTGCTTACGTCCGCCTACAACACTTTGGTGCCGCAGGCATGGGAATTGAATTCAATCCACTTGATGAACACGAACTTCGCCGTTGTTCTTGTGACGGTCTATTCCTACCTGCCCTTCATGATCCTGCCGCTCTATGCGAACTTGGAAAAACTGGACATGACCCTGAACGAAGCGGCGATGGACCTTGGTTCACGCCCCTTCCGTGTCTTTCTGGATGTGACGCTTCCGCTTTCAGTACCGGGGATCATTGCCGGTGGCCTTTTGGTGTTCATCCCGGCGTGTGGCGAGCTGGTAATTCCCGGGCTGGTTGGCAACCCTTCGAACCCCATGATCGGCCGGGTGATATCTGACGAGTTTGCGTCTGCGCGCGACTGGCCGATGGCATCCGCCGTCGCGGTGGCGCTATTGATCCTGATGGTCGGGCCAATGATGCTTTACACATACTACGACGCGAAAGCGCAGGAAAAGAAGGCGATGGAGCCATGAAGCAACGACCGACATTCCTGATCACGGCACTCTGCTTCGGGTTTGCATTTCTGTATGTGCCGATCCTGTCGATGATTGCCTTTTCCTTCAATAATTCGCGGCTGGCGACTGTATGGGGCGGCTTTTCGACGAAGTGGTATGGAAAGTTGCTGTCCAACGACAAGATCATCGATGCGGCGATCTTGTCGTTGAAGATCGCTTTGGTCAGCGCGACGGTCGCAACAATCCTCGGCACAATGGCGGGTATCACACTGGCCCGTTTCCGCCGGTTCCGGGGCCGCACGGTTCTGTCGGGGCTGGTTACCGCGCCGCTTATCATGCCAGAGGTTATCACTGGCATCTCTATGCTTATCTTCTTTATTTTGATCGCAACGATGATCGAAAAGCTGACAGGCCTGCGGACCCAGCGCGGCTTCACCACGGTAACGCTGGCTCATATCACCTTTTCGCTGACCTTCGTGACCACAATCATCCAGTCCCGTCTGCTAAGCGCTGATATCTCTGTCGAAGAGGCCGCGCTGGATCTGGGTTCCAGACCCTGGCAGGTCATGAAGGACATCACCTTGCCAATCATTTCGCCCGCAATCCTGTCGGGTTGGCTGTTGGCATTCACCATATCCCTTGACGATGTTGTGATAACCAATTTTACCACCGGACCGGGCGCAACAACCTTGCCTATCCTGATCTGGTCAAAGGTCAAGCTGGGTGTCACACCCGACATCAACGCCCTTGCGACCATCACCGTTTCGATAGTCACCATTGGCGTTATCTTCGCGGGCATCGCGATGAACCGGGCCGAGAGGCGCCGCGATCTGGATGCGCAAATGGCCTTCCGATCCAATCAATGAGGGAATCGTGATTAGTGCCGCGACGCCTGAAGACCAGCGCGCTTTGGCCCAGTTGACTACACCCTGCGGGCAGGATGGGTCAGGGCGGTTGCGCTATTCGGCGGCCATGCATTTCAACCGCAAAGGCATGTTGTCAGATGCCGCGCTGGAAGCCTATCGCATGTGTTCGCCCTATGACGCCGAGGATCCGGCAGGGCTCTTGCGGTCAAACGGGTTGGAGCGGGAAATACCCAAGGTGTCGGATCTGCCCGGCGACATGGCCATCCGACTGCTTGTTGAAGAGGTGGAACGCTATTTTGCGGGGATGAATACTCCCGGTATCGCAGAGGTCCGTGCCGGCCTGTCGCGCTGGCAAAGTGCACCGGTGACACCGGCGCGTTCCCCCGCCAATGCAGTGATCGAGAAGTGGCTGCCGTTTGCGTTGGACCAACTGGGCAAGACCCACCCTGCGCTGGCCCGCGCGATCAGTCTGGCTAATCCCCATCTGCACTGGCTGACCTTCGATGGCTATCCGGTGGAAGAAGTCGGCGCGGAATTTGCCACGGGCCATGCCTACGCCTCGATTTTCGGCGAAGAAGCTGGCGCCAATATCCCCGCCGTGGACTGGGACATGGGTCTTTTCCTGATCCCGCCGGATGTGCTGTATCGCGATCACAAACATCAGGCGCCCGAACTTTACGCCCCGCTGACCGGTCCGCACGGCTGGCGCTTCGGGGCTGACAGGCCTTTGACCATCCTGCCTGCACACAAGCCCGTCTGGAACGACGCTTTCGTTCCACACCTGACCAAAGTGGGGCCGGTGCCCTTCTTGTGCCTCTATTGCTGGACCAAGGACGTGCATGCCGGGGCAGAAATCGTGCCAGCCAGCGACTGGGACGCGTTGGAGAACCTGCGGCTGAAGGCCTGAGGCTGGTCGCTTATCTGATTCTGACCCACGCCCACGCCCGCCCCATTCCTTCAGATCTTGGTGGGACCAAGTGGCCCGAGGTTGGCCGATTTTGGCCGTTCGATTTGTGCAAACCTCTCTGCGCCGGCACCTTGCAACACAAGCGTTGTTGATGCGCACTGACGACATCTGGGCGACTGCGCGGTTAACCGCATCGTTCCTGGTCCAGAATGCCTTTGGCCGCCTCACGCATCATATTGGCGACACACAGATGGTTTCCCGGCATACTTTGCGGGAATGACGTTTACCAAAGCGCCGCACAGGCCGAACAGGAGGACCGATGGATCACGACGGAGGCGATCTTTACCACAACCGCATGATCTGCATGCTGGAGGCCGTCTGGGGCGAAGGGTTCCTGTCGCCGGGTGGCCCCGACGAGGTGGCGCGCGTGGTTGAAGGCGCGGATCTTTCAGGGAAGTCCATCCTTGATATTGGTTGCGGGGCGGGCGGCATCGACATTGCCCTGTGCCGGAACCACGGGGCGGGCTATGTCTGCGGCATCGACGTCGAGGATCCGGTCCTGGACCACGCCCGCGCTTTGGTTGCCAAGGTCGGCCTGACTTCGCAGATCGGCTGCCTCAAGGTGGTGCCCGGCCCACTCCCCTTTCCGCCGGCGACATTCGACGTGGTCTTTTCAAAAGACTCCATCGTCCACATTCCTGACAAGCATGCGCTGATGCTTGAAGTGTTCCGGGTGCTAAAGCCCGGCGGTTGGTTCATCGCCTCCGACTGGTTGATCGGCCACGACGGCCAGCCTTCACAGGAAATGGCCGACTATATCGCAGCAGAGGGGCTGGATTTTGGTATGGCATCGCCCGCGCGCTATCGCGCTGCAATGCAGGCCGCCGGATTTGCAGATATTTCGCTGAGAAGCCGCAACGAATGGTATCGTCAGGCTGCAAGAAGCGAGTTGGAGCGACTGAAAGGCGCAACCGGCGCCGAGGCGGCAAAGCTGGTCGGTCAGGATTTCGTAGATCAGAACATTGCGATCTGGTCCCGAATGATTCCCGTGCTGGACAAGGGCGAGCATTGCCCAACCCACCTTCGGGGCCGCAAGCCTTCGTGATCAGGCCCTGCGCCCCCGCAGACCGGCTTAGTTCACCAGGAATTCGGCATGCAGAGCGCCCGCAGCATTGATGCTTTTCAATATGTCGATCATGTCGCGCGGCGATACTCCCAGCGCATTCAACCCTGCCACTACTTCGGAAAGCGACGCGCCATCAGTGATCTCTGCCATGCCTATCCCCGGTTCTTCGGTGATCGACACGCTTGTACGAGGAACAACCACTGTGTCACCCTGTGCAAAGGGATTGGGTTGCACGGCCAGGGGCGTTTCTTCAACCCTCAGGGTCAGGTTCCCCTGACTGACAGCCACGCGACTGATGCGCACATCCTGACCCATCACAATTGTGCCAGACCGCTGATCAACTACCACGCGGGCGCGCTGTTCGGGTTCCACGATGATGTTCTCAACCCGTGACAGAACATGGGCAGGTGAGTTCATGCCCGTGGCCCCGATCGACAGGGTGACGGTCCCTGGATCAGACATTTGCGAAACACCGCTGCCAAACTCCTTGTTTATTGCCGACTCGATCCGCGCCGCCGTTGTGAAATCCGGGGTGCGCAGCGCAAGGCGCACAGTGGTCAGCCCGGCAAAGTCGAAGGCAATCTCGCGTTCAACCCTGCCGCCCGACGGGATTGACCCTGCCGTGGGAACGCCCTGTGTCACGCTGGCGGCCTCCCCCTCTGACGAAGCGCCGCCCGCAATGATCGTGCCCTGCGCCACAGCATAGATCTGTCCATCGGCCGCATTCAGCGGCGTCATGACCAGTGTGCCACCCAAAAGGCTTTTGGCATCACCAATCGCAGAAACCGTCACATCAATCTGGCTGCCGGCCCGCGCAAAGGGTGGCAAAGTGGCCGTAACAAAAACTGCCGCAACATTCTTGGGTCTGAAGGTTTCACCGGTGACGTTCACCCCCAGCCGTTCCAGAAAATTCGACATGATCTCCTCTGTGAAGGGGGCATTTCGCAACCCGTCACCGGTGCCATTCAGGCCAACGACCAGTCCATAGCCAACCAGATCATTGCCGCGCACACCGTCGAATTCTACCAGATCCTTGATCCGCACCGGGGCGGCGGCGACCATCGCCGCGGCAAGACATGCGCACAGGGCCAATAAAAATCTCATCTCAGAAAGTCCGCCAGGGAAAGGTGCGACAGGCGCGCCGTGACTGCATAGAGTGTTTCAAGTTGGGTGCGGGTGGCTTCCAGCTTGTTCGCCGTCTCGAACGGATCAGCCGCAACGATGGCATTGCGCGCGATTTCCAACGCCGAACTTTCGGCCTGATTTCGGGCCGCCACGTCGTGAATTTGCGCCTCTACCGACCCAAGATTGGCGCGCAGCACTGCCAGATCGGAACTGCGGGCCAACAGCGTCTGACCCGACGATTGCATCAGAACCGTTTGGCCGGTCAAATCGCCGATAAGAACCCCCTCGGCAACCAGACCCGCCAAGGCCAGCCCCTTCAGCGTATCGCGGAGTGTCACATCATTGGCGGTCAGGGACAGATGGGCCTGCCCAGTGTCACCAATCTGAAAGGGTGCAAGAGCCGTCGCAGAGCCGTCATAGATAAGGTCAAGATATCCGCCACCGCCCGCCGGTGCGGCAAACCAATTGTCCACGGCGGTCATCACGCCGCTGGCGGTCACTTGCCCGGTGGCCGCCAACTTCAGGCCATCCAGCAACTCTTGTGCTCCCAGGACTGGCTTTTGGTCCGTTGCAGAACCCGAGAGGGCGTAGCGATCGCCCACCCGGACATTCAGCGCCGCCACTACAGAGAACAGTTTTTGGCGGGCATCAAAGGCTGCTGTGGCAACATGCGTCGCCCCGCCGGTGGTTCCGGCAGAAATCAGACTGGGGGCCAGATCAGAGCTGACGGTCTGCACTGTCTCCAGCGCCTTTTGCAGCGCATCGGTCAGACCAGCCGCCTCGGAGGTTGCGGCATGGAAAGCGGCCAGTGTCGTCAGGCTGTGCTCAATGCCGGCCAGCGCACGAAAATCGCCGCCAACTGCCCGCGCCACATCAGCCTTCCGGCCTGAAGCCATCTCGCCTGTCAACTGCGTCAGGCGCAGTTTAAGATCAGTATTCTGGCGCTGAAGCAGCTGGGCCTGTGCGCGGTCGCCCACATTGTTCAGATTCATCTTACAGCCCTATCAGTTTGTTGATCAGGTCATCCACTGTCTGAATAACCCTCGCATTGGCGCCAAATGCCTGTTCGACCAGCAGCAGCGTTTGCATCTCTGCATCGGTATCAACGCCGTCCTGTGCCTCCATCTCTGCCAGGCTGACTTGGCGTGCAGCAGTGTAAGCCTGCCTGGAATCCGCCGTCTGGCGATTGCCCGCAACCTGCGAAAGGACGTCGGCCGCCAGCCCGCTGGCCGAACGCGCCGCGCCAAAGAACGATCCCGACGCCGGGATACGCGCAAAGGTCAGCGCATAACGCAGGGCCGTAAGACGGGTGGCATTTCCAACATCCCCAGCGGTCGCCGCGCCCAACCCGTCGCGCAGCCGCCAAAGTGCGCCGCCCTGCATCGGATCAGCCAAAGCATTCAGTCGCAAGCGACCAGCCAGCCCCTGTTCTGCCAGCGCATTGAAGGGACCGCCGGCATCAGTGAACAGACCGGGCAGGCCCGGCGGCAAGGTCGGATCGGCGGCGGGTGCATGGAAGCGTTCGATCAGGTCGCGCGACAGCGCATCAATCTGGAACTGGATGTCAGGGGCAAGCTCGTCACGCAGGGCGAACTGTGCCCCCAGGCTGCCGCCCCCCAGCACCCCTCCATCGCCTGAAGGCACGGCCAGACCGTTGATCGTAAGGCCTGACAAGGCGCCCGAGGCAACTGTCATATCGGCAGTGATTACCCCCACCGGCGCAAAGCCAACGGTCACCGGATTGCCTTCCAGCAGGATCGCGCCACCGGTTGTGAACAGTGCAATCTGATTGTTATCGCGCTGGACTTCGCGCACAGGCACGATTTCGGATACCTGATCGACCAGACGCTGTCGCTGGTCCATCAACGCCGTCGCATCGCGGCCGGAACTGCGTAGCGCCAGTATGTCGGCATTCAGTTCATCGATCTGTACCAGCGAACGGTTCAGGACATCAACTTGACGGGCGATAGTGCTGTCGGCATCCATCCGCGATTGTTGAAGCGTCTTCGTCAGATCGGCCAGCTTGTCAGTCAGGGTGCCGGCGGCATTGACGACCGACTGCAACCGGGCATTCGAGTCCGGGCGGCTGGCGGCCTGAATCAGCGCTGCCTCAAACGCGGCGTAAGTGCCGCTCAGCGACCCCGCATCACCGGGAGGGCCTATTTCCTTTTCCATTGCTGACAGGAAGCCGCTTCGCACCCCGGCATTGACGCTCGCCGCATCGGCCAGCCGCCGGTCCCCAAGCAAGGACTGGTTCAACACCCTGCCGATCCCGTCCAGCCGGACGCCCGCCCCATTGCCGCCCAGCGACTGCGCCGACAGGTTCACTTCACGCCGCGCGTAGCCCGGCGTACGGGCGTTAGCGACGTTTTGCGATACCACATCTGCGCCGCGTGTTGCGGCATTCAGCCCGGTCAGGGCATTGGCCAGGGTTGTAGAAAGGCCCATTTTAGACCACCCGTTCCCGCCTCAGGCGGATCAGCGTTTGATGTTCGTGGTTTCCTGCAGCATCTCGTCCACGGTCTGAATCACTTTGGCGTTCGAAGAATAGGCCCGCTGTGTCTGGATCAGCGCCGTCAGTTCGGCGGCGACGTCAGTAGCCGATCCTTCGCGGGCATAACCGGCGATCGCCCCGGTTGGCCCGTCCCCCGCGTTCCACAGGAAGAACGAACCCGAATCAGGCGAGACCTGGAAGGTCTGGTTGTTCAGCGAGATCAGACCGTTTGGATTGGGCACATCCACCACCGGAATCTGGTAGATCCGGCGGGTAAAGCCGGTGTCATAGGTGGCGGTGATATAGCCGTTGTCATCCACTTCAACTGCGGTGAGGTTGCCCACCGGCGAACCGTCCTTGGTGATCGAGGTGGGCGCAAAACTGTCGGAAAGCTGGGTCAGGCCATTGGCATCGCCCAGCTTGCCGATGGTCATGGTAAGCGGGCCACCTGCGACATTCAGCGCCAGTTCGCCGGTAGTGGCATTATAGGTGCCGCCGGACAGGACCGTGACCGAAGCAAGTGTGCCGCCGTTGGCGCGGGTGCTGTCGAAGGCCAGCAAGTATTGTCCGATCAGCGCGCCGCTTTGGGCTGAATCACGGATTTCCATCGTCCAGGTGTTTGACGAACCTGTTGCGGGAATGGTTGGGGTAAATTGTATGTCCAATGTTTCCGACGTGCCA
>CANJQT010000037.1 GCA_947476475.1 Paracoccaceae bacterium
CCTTCGTGTTCCGCGAAGTGGATGCAGGATTCGTCGCCGCCGCGGGCAAAGCGCATCATCTCGATGATCTGCGCACCCCAGGACTGGCGGAAGAAGCCCGAGGATTTGGCGGCCTCGGATTCCGGGCGCAATGTGTCGACGAACACATTCTGGGACGGGTCATTGGTGGTGATCAGATGCAGCGCGCAGGCGGTAAAGCCCGAATGCCCACCGCCCAGACCCACGGCCATCTTGTTGGACTTCGGGAATTCGAAGTAGCGGTGGATCTCATGCATCATGTCCAGCAGGAACTTGTCCGCCGGATAGCCCCGGTGCATCGAACGGCCAATCTCTGCCGCAGTGAACGGACCCAGATCACGACCCTTGTCATCCAGCTTGCGGTAGTTGGTTTCCAGCCAATGTTCGAATTCGAACTTGAGGAACCGGCTGTCAGCCTCGTCCGCGGCGCCGTCGGTAATCGGACCCACGCCAAAGAACGGGTTGGCAGTCCGGCCGGGCGCCCCCCCGCGGGTTGCCTCGACCGAGGCTTGGCGCTGTTCTTTTAGCCGTTCGACATTCGACATTCGGGGCGGTCCTTCCAAGACATGATTCGCGCGGAGTTTAATCGGCTAACCACCAGGGATTTGTCTGGGAACGTCACATACTGTCTGAATCCAGACACGCGAAGTCGGGACCGGACAGGGCAGATGCCGGTTTTGCGGCGCGCAGGAAGCCCTTTGAAAACCATGGGCTGGCGGGTTGTCGGAAAAACTAAACTGGCGGGTAAGAAAATCTGTTGATCCTTGTGCAGGCTCGGTTAGCCTTCCCTTATCCGGTGGGGAGACCGGCGAAGGGAAAACCATGCTTCAGGAACGGATCGAGGGGAAGTGGCTTGCCGCTTTCCGCAGGGTGCTGGCGCTGAACGGCATCACAAATGGCACACGCGTTGCGATCTTGGCGGAAAGCCAGTCTCGCCCGGTTCTGGTGCAATTATCGGACCTTGCCTGCCATGAACTTGGCGCGGAATATGCGGTGATGACCCTGCCGACGCCGCCCTTGTCGGCCCCGGTCCCGGTCAAATCCACCGGCACCAGCCTGGCAATTCAGGGCATGCGCCCGGTCATCGAATATCTCAAGCAGGTGGAAATCATCGTCGACTGCACCGTCGAAGGGCTGATCCACGCCCCCGAATGGCCCGAGATCGAGGCGGCGGGCACGCGGCTTTTCGTCGTCTGCAACGAACATCCCGAAATCCTGGAACGCTGCGAACCGACCACGGCTTTGGCCGCCAAGGTCGATCTCGGTATTGCCGCGCTGAAAGCGGCGAAGGTCATGCGCGTCAGCTCGCGCGCCGGAACCGATCTGACGGTAAATGTAGCGGGCGCACCTTGCGGCGGCACGCCGGGGTTCACCACCAAGCCGGGCGGCGTGGCGCATTGGCCGGGAGGGCTTGTCCTTTGTTTTCCGGCCAAAGGCACCATCAACGGCCGCATCGTAATGGATGTGGGCGACCAGAACCTGACCTTCAAGAAATACCTTGAAACCCCTGTCACCTTTGAAATCCGCAATGACTATGTGACCCAGATCCTTGGCGACGGTCTCGATGCCCGCCTGACGCGCGATTACCTTGCCCAATGGAACGACCCAGAGGCTTACGGCCTGTCCCACGTCGGCTGGGGCGTCAATCCCGGTGCCAAATGGGTGTCGATGGCGATGTTCGACCGCCGCGACATGCAGGCTGTCGAATTCCGCGCTTTGGCCGGATCGTTCCTGTGGTCCACCGGGGCCAACCAATATGCCGGCCGCTTCACGCAGGGCCATTTCGATTTCCCGATGCTGAACTGCACGATCGAACTCGATGGCGAAATCGTCGCCCGCGACGGCATCTTGCAGGGCCGTTTCGCCTGATCAGGAGAGTATGATGAACTTCCGCGATTACTACGATACCTCTGCCTTCTCGCCGGACCTTCTGCGGATGATGGACCTGATCAATGATCTGGGCGAACGCAACTTCGCGCCGCGCGCCGGCATCCATGACCGCGACGCGTCTTTCCCGATGGAAAATTACAATGACCTGCGCGACCATGGGTTTCTGAAGCTGGTGGTGCCGAAAGAATTCGGCGGCCTTGGCTTTTCGGTCGGCGAATATGCGACCATCGCCTCGGAAATCGCCAAATACTGCGGGTCAACCGCGCTGACCTTCAACATGCATATCTCGGCGATGCTCTGGTCGCGCTACATGTTTGATATGCCAACCCTTTCTGACGCCGACCGCGCTGCCTTCAAGCCGATGCGCGAAAAGCAATTTGCCCGCGTGGTCCGCGATGGGGCGGTCTATTCCCAGCCGATTTCGGAAGGTGGGCAGAACTGGACTTCGAAGCCCATCCAGACCAAGGCGGAACTGACGGATGGCGGTTGGGTGATCAACGGCTTCAAGAAATTCGCGTCCTTGGCGGGGAATTGCGATTACTACTGCATCCTGTGCACCGAACACCGCCCCGGCGAAGAACCTACCCATGCCGACACGATGATGTTCGCCGTCCACAAGGACACGCCCGGCGTCACCGTCACCGGCACCTGGGATCCGGTCGGCATGCGCGGCACCGTCAGCCGCGATCTGGTGCTGAAGGATGTGCGCGTCACGGCGGCTGATCTGATGATGCCGCGCGGGGTTTTCGCCAAGACCCTGCCGCACTGGCCGCACATGATGGCGCTGCTGTCGCCCGCCTATATGGGGGTGGCGCAGGCCGCCTATGACTATACCGTGGCATATCTGCGTGGCGACGTTGCCGCAGGCGGGATCGACCGGCGGGTTTACCCGACCAAACGTGCCTCGGTTGCCAAGATGTTCCAGAAACTGACCGAAATGCGTTCGACCTGGCACCGCGCGATGATGGAAGCACAGGCAATGCCCACGCAAGCGCAGGTCATGCGGCTTTACGCCGGTCAATTCGCGGCGATGGAGGGGGCCCCCGATATGGCCGCACTGGCGATCCGCACCTGTGGCGGCCAGTCGATGCTGAAAAGCCTGCCGTTGGAACGGCTATACCGCGACGCTCGGTGCGGTGCGCTGATGCTGCCTTATACGTCTGAAATCATGGAGGATTACCTGTCAATCCTGACGGTCTATGACCCCGAGGAAATCGACAGCATACCGGGCGACAACATTTCGGCCCGCACCTCGCTCTGGCGCGGGGAAAGCGGCACCAGGGGGGCGGCGCGCTGATGCGGCAGGCGGTTGAGGTCAGCCGGACGATTGCCGCGCCGCCATGGGCGGTCTGGGGTCTGATCGGCAGGTTCGATCTTGGCTGGCATCCGGATGTGGCCGACTGCCGGATCGAAGGACCGTTGCGCCATCTGCGGATGGCGGACGGCAGCCAGATTACGGAACATCTTCACTACCGTTCCGCCACTCAGGGCCGGCTGGCCTATGGAATTCAGGGGTCCGACTACCGGGCTGAGCTTCTTTGCCAGCCGGAAGGCGACGCCACCCACGTGATCTGGCGCGCCAACCCCGAACCGGACGACGCCGGGCATGTGCGCAGCCTGCTTGACCGTGGCCTTGCCGCGATTGCCCATAGGCTGGAGCTGACCGAAGTGCGCTTTGGCCCGCAAGGGCGTCTGGCCGGGGTCGGCGCGGGGCAGGGGTCTTTGGCAATCCTTCTGCACGGGATCGGCGGCACCAAGGAAAACTGGCGCGACCAGCTTTTCGCCCTTGCCCCGAGCCACCGCGCGATTGCGCTGGATATGCAGGGCTACGGCGACAGTGCCGAAACCGAAGTACCGATGACGCTTGCAGGGCTGATCGACGATCTGTCGCTGGTCCTGTCGCAGACCGGCGCTGATCAGGCCCATCTGATCGGTCTGTCATTCGGGGCGTGGCTGGCGGCATCCTATGCCATGATCCATCCCGAACGGGTGGCAAGCCTGACCTGTTCGGGCGGCTTTTTGGGCATGACTGAAGCGCCCGAGCCCGTTCGCGCCAATTTCCTGTCCCTGCGCCTTCAGCCCCTTGATGCGGGCGAAAGCCCCGCCTCGCTTGCCGCCGCCGTCTGGGATCGGCTCAAAGGCCCCGTCGCCACGTCAAAGGTCGAACAGGCCTTCCTCGCTTCAATGCGCGCCATCCCGGCCAGCGCCTACCGCAAGGCGCTTCACTGTTTTACCAGCCCGCCCTTCGCGCTGGACTTTTCGCGCCTGACCATGCCGGTGCTGACGATGACCGGGGCGCATGACACGCTGGCCAGCCCGGCCGAGATCGCCGGTGTGGCCGAACGGCTTCGCGCGGCCAGCCCGCATGTCCGACATGAGGTGATCGAAGGGGCAGGGCATCTGTGCAACATGGAACAGCCGCACCGCTACAACCGCCATCTGACATCATTTCTGAAAGGGTTGCCCCGGTGATGAAACGGGTGCCCAAACCCAAACCCGCCGTCGCCGCCCGCATTCTGGATTCGGCCTTCGCGGTTTTGGCAGAGTATGGCTTCCAAGGCGGCACCATGGACCGCATCTCGGTGCGGGCCAATGTGTCGAAACCCACGCTTTATACCTATTTCGGCAGCAAGGAAGACCTGTTCGCGGCCCTTCTCGATCATCAGAAAAGCTCGCTTCTGGCGCCTCTGTCGACGCAGGAACCGATGATCCCGGCGATGGTACACTTTGCCGAAACCTACGCTCGTTTCGCCCTTGACCCCAAGACCGTGGGCTTTGGCCGCATGGTGATCGCCGAGGCCACCCGCTTTCCCGGCATCGGCCGCATGTATCTAGAGGCTGGTCCCGATCAGGCGCTGCGCGGCATCATGCGTTACCTTGACGCGCAGCGGCAGGCCGGACGGCTGGCCTTCGACGACCCCGAACTTGCCGCCCATGATTTCTGGTCGCTGATCCTGTCCACCCCGCGCGGCACCGCGCATTTCCGCCCGGAACTCAGCTTTGACCAGCTTGCCCCGTGGCGCCATGTCGAAAACGGCCTGCGGGTTTTCCTGCGCGCCTATTCCACCGCCCCCGACCGCGATCAAACGGACCTGGAGGCCGCCCTTGCCGCCGCCCGTGCCGCCCGCACCCCCGCCGCCCAATCCGCCGAAAAGGAACTGACGGATGCCGACGATTGACCAGATCATTGCCGACCATTCGGTAACCTATGCCACCGTGGCCACATCCGACACCAACGGCCTTCTGCGCGGCCAGTTCGTTTCGCAAAAGGGCTTGCGCGGTATCGCCGAAAGCGGGCTTGGCATGTCGCCCGTGACCATGGCGCTTGATCCGCAGGATGTTGTCCAGCCCTTGCCCGGCGTATCAGACGACAGCGCCGACTTTCACGACGGGATGCTGACACTCGATCTGTCCACCGCCCGCGAAATCCCCTGGCATGCAGAAGGAAAGCGCCTGCTGATTCTGGCCGACTACGCCGGAAAGGAAGCCGCATGGTGCCCGCGTCGCATCTTCCGCGCCGTCCTGGCCCGCGCCCATGCCGCAGGGTTTTCACCGAAATACGGCTATGAGCTGGAATACACGCTTTTCGACGAAACCCCGCAGTCGGCGCGCGAAAAGGGCTACCGCAACCTGCGCACCGCGACCAACCATCCCAGCCATGATCTGGTGCTGTATCAGACCATCCAAAGCGACTGGTATGATGATCTGACCGCCATGTGCGATCCTTTGAAGATCGACCTTTACAAGGCGCACGAAGAAATCGGCGGCGGCTTCATGGAAGTGTGCCTTGCCGCCGGGCGTGATCTGGAACCTGCCGATCAGGCGATCATCCTGCGTAATTTCCTGAAAGCGCTGGCGGTCCGCAAGGGCAAGATGCTGACCTTCATGCCGCGCTGGTCTGATCAGGTTGATAGCCAGTCTACCCATATCCACATGTCGCTTGTGAACCGCGATAATGGGCAGCCGGTCTTTCACGACCCGTCGGCACCACATGGAATGAGTGTGACTTTCCGCCATTTCCTTGGCGGGCTGCAAAAGCATCTGGGTGATGCGATGCTGATCATGGCACCCTCGGTCAATGCCTACCGCCGCTTTGCACCCGGCACCTTCGCGCCGCCCGCCCTGACCTGGGGGTTTGAAAACCGCACCACCGGCCTGCGTATCGTGGGCGAAAGTGCCGCCAGCCTGCGGGTGGAAAACCGCCTGCCGGGGTCGGATTCCAACCCCTATCTGACTGCCGCCGCCATGCTAGCCGCCGGGCTTGAGGGGATCGCCCGACAGACCGAACCCGTGCCGGAATGCCGGGGCAACGGATACGCGCAAGATATTGATCCAGATTTGCTTTTCCCCCGCGATATGGCCAGTTCCATCGCCCGCTTCCGTGCCTCTGACATGCTGCGCGACTGGCTTGGCGCGCCCTTCGTCGAAGGGTTTGCCAGCACCCGTCAGGGTCAGCTTGACGAATTCGCCCGCAAGGTGCCCGATGTCGAACTTGCCCGTTTTCTGGAACTGTCATGACCGACGCCCCCGACCTGCGCCCGGCGTTTCTGGAAGCGATGAGCCGCATGGCGGCCACGGTTTCCGTCCTCACTTCGGACGGGCCGGGCGGGCTGGCGGGGGTGACGGTGTCGTCGCTCACCTCGCTGTCGGCGGATGGGCCAGCTCCCACGCTTCTGGCCTGCGTCCATCACCTTAGCCCGGCTGCGGCGGCGATCCTGACCAACCGCGCTTTCGCCGCCAATGTTCTGGCCGAAGATCAGGCCGACCTGTCAGACCGCTTTTCGGGCCGCACAGCCCTGAAGGGCGACGCGCGCTTCGACGGGCTGGCGCTGTCCAAAGGCCCGGGCGGCAGCCCGATGATTGACGGGGTGGCGGTCAGTTTTGATTGCCAGCTTGTGTCGTCGCTTCTGTGGCAGACCCATCATTTGCTGATCGGCCAGGTACAGGCCATCCGCTTTGCCGACCCCGGCCGCACGGCGCTGGTCTATGCAGCGCGCGGATACCGGCGGCTGGCGGGGCTGGACGGATAGGGACATGCCCGTCCCTCAGCCGCGATTTCTTGATGTGACAAGCGGCCCGAGGGAATGCTAAGCCCAGCCTTGACCGGCAGGAGGCGCGTATGACCCAGGATGTAAGAACGCCCATCACCCAGGCCCTGAACGACGGCGTCCTGACCCGGCGCGAATTGAAAGAACTGATGCGCCGGTCTGACGGCCCGGCCTTTGTCTGGCTGGCGCTCTGGTTCGCTACCGTTGGCGCTACCGGCGGTCTGGTTTGGCTGACCATGGACAGCTGGTGGCTTTGGCCCGCAATGACGCTGCACGGGATCGTGCTGGTCCACCACTTCTCGCTTCAGCATGAATGCATCCACTACACGGTGTTTCGCACCCGCTGGCTGAACGATCTGGTCGGCAATCTTTGCGGGCTGGTGATCATTCTGCCCAACCGTTTCTTTCGCTATGAACATTGCGACCACCATACCTATACGCAACTGCACGGCCATGACCCCGAACTGATCCCGCTGCCGATGACGCTGAAGGGCTATCTTTGGTATATCTCCTCGATCCCCTACTGGCGGGCCAAGTTTTCCGAACTGTTCCGCCATGCGGCAGGTTCCCTGAATGCCGCAGAGCGTCGTTTCACCCCGAAAGAGGAACACCGCACCCTGATCCTTGAGGCGCGGCTGATGGTGCTGTTCTATCTGGCCATCCTTGGCTTTTGCTTCATGACAGGCAACTGGTCGCCGGTCTGGTATTGGTGGCTGCCGGTGGTGTTGGGCGAACCCTTCATGCGCGCCATCCGGATGACCGAACATGTGGGCCGCCCGAATGTGGCCGACATGACGGAAAACACCCGCTCGAACCTGATCAGCATGCCTATGCGGTTCTTGTGCTGGAACATGAATTACCATGCCGAACACCATTATGCCGCCTCGGTGCCCTTTCATGCGCTGCCCCGACTGCATGAAAAGCTGCAAGGATATGTCCACGTCGAACCGCGTGGCTATCTGGGGGCCCATATCGACATCATCCGCCAACTGCTGGGCCGCAGCCCCCGGTCAGACAAGATCACTTCGGCAGGCGAATAGATGATGCGCGAAAAAGTCTGGCAGGATGTGATTGCGGTCGCGCAACTGGAACCGGGCGACGTGACGCCGGTGACGGCGGGTGACCGCGAACTTGCGATCTATGACACGCTCGACGGTATCCGCGTGTCTTACGCGCGCTGCACGCACGGTGCGGCCAACCTCTGCGACGGCTACTTCGACGGATGCCATATCGAATGTCCGCTGCATCAGGGGCTGTTCGACGCCCGCACTGGCGCCGCACTTGCCGCGCCCGCCCGTGTCGGCCTGCGGATGATCGAGGCGCGGGTCGAAAACGGGATGGTGCAGATCCTGATCTAGGCGCACAGTCGCCACGGGGGGTCTGGCCCCGGAAAGGCTGGTAACCCATGGCGGACACACAAGATCTGACGCAAGGCGCGATCCTAGGCCATTTTCGCAGGCTAGCAGTTCCGGCGGCGATCGGAATGGTGTTCTCGACGCTATATAACGTCGTCGATGTCTGGTTCGCCGGGCGGCTGAACACCGATGCCCAGGCGGGCATGGCATTGGCCTTTCAGGCGATTTTCATCCTGATCACCGTGGGTTTCGGGCTTGGGGCGGCGATGTCCTCGCTGGTTGGAAATGCGCTTGGCGCCCGCGAGCAGGCCCGTGCGCAGACCTTCGCGGCCCAGGGCGTGGCTTACGGCATTCTCGCCTCGGCGGCGCTGATGGTCTTTGGCCTTGTCGTCGGCCCGCAGGTCATCGCCTTTCTGTCGACCCCTGGCCCCTACCGGGTTGCCGCCACCGACTATTTCCGTTTGATGCTTCTGGCGGTGCCCGGCTTTGTGCTGGCTTTTGGCATCAACGGCAGCCTGCAGGCGCAGGGCGACACCAAGTCCATGCAATATGCGATGGCGGCGGCCTTTCTGGCCAACATCGGCCTGAACCCGCTGCTGATCTACGGCATCAAGGGGCTGATCCCCGGTTTCGGTCTGGCAGGGATCGCGCTGGCCACGGTCGTCAGCCAAACCGGCGTGCTGCTGTTCCTTTTCGGACGTCTGCGCCGAAGCGGCCTTGGGCAGGGGCTGTCGTTTTCGCGGCTGACCCCGCAAAGACAGGCCTTCGCCGCCATCACCGCCCAACTTGTGCCCACCACTTTCGCGACCTCGGTGATGATGATCGCGGGGCTCGTGGTTCAGTATTACATGAAGGGCTTTGGCACCGCCGCCGTCGCGGCCTACGGCATCGCCCTGCGGGTCGAACAACTGTTCCTGTTGCCTGCGCTGGCTATCACTGGATCGCTTTTGCCCATCGCCGCGCAGAACTATGGGGCAGGGGCCACGGACCGCGTGCGCCAATCCTTGTTCACCTGCTGGCGCATCGGCTTTGCCTATCTGGCACTGGCCTGCCCGGTCCTGTGGCTGGCGGCACCCGCACTGATGGGGTTGTTCACGCCTGACCAACAGGTGGTTGCGGTTGGTGTCAGTTACCTGCATGTCGATGGGCTGATCCTGCCCGCCTACATGATGCTGTTCGCGATCAATTCCTTCCTGCAGGCGCTGAAAAAGCCGATCTGGACCCTGTGGATCGGCCTCTATCGGCAGGCCTTCGGGGTGGCCGCCTTCAGCTGGCTTTACGTTGTGGGGCTGGGCTTCGGTGTCGAAGGCGTCTGGTTCGGCATTGCGACCAGTGTGCTGACGGGCCTCGTGCTTGCGCTGCTGGTCGCAGGGCGCGTCGCTCGGTCGCTGATCGGGGGCCTGTTCCGTCGCCAAGCCGCCGAAGGCGCGGCGGCGGAATGACCGCGCCCCGGCGTTTTTCGGTAACTTTCATGTTATTTCAATAGTTTGACTTGCTTTTTCAGCTTTCCCCATGCCCTAAGGCCAAGGCATTGACCGTTGCGCGAATCGCTTGGGTGCGGACATGTTCTGGGCCATGATGCCCAGCCGGAGGGAGACGCGTGGATGCAGACCGACCAGCCGATTATCCGCATCCGCAATCTGGACAAGTATTACGATGCCTTTCAGGCCCTGAAAAACATCAATCTGGATGTGCATCAGGGCGAGCGGATCGTGATCTGCGGCCCTTCCGGGTCGGGCAAATCGACGCTGATCCGCTGCATCAACCGGCTTGAGGAACATTCCGCCGGTCAGGTGTTTGTCGACGGGGTCGAACTCAGCGACGAAACACGCGATATTCGCGCCGTCCGGCAGGAAGTGGGCATGGTCTTCCAGCAGTTCAACCTTTTCCCGCATCTGACGGTGCTGGAAAACCTGACCATTGGTCCGATAAGGGTGCGCAAGATGTCGCGGCCCGACGCCGAGGCCAAGGCCCGGCTGTATCTGGACCGCGTCCACATTCCCGAACAGGCCGACAAATATCCGGCCCAACTCTCGGGCGGCCAGCAGCAACGCGTTGCCATTGCCCGCTCGCTTTGCATGGAACCACGGGTGATGCTGTTTGACGAACCCACATCCGCGCTTGACCCCGAAATGATCAACGAAGTCCTTGATGTGATGGTTGAACTGGCCGAAAGCGGCATGACCATGATCTGCGTCACCCACGAGATGGGCTTCGCCCGCAAGGTTGCAGACCGCATGGTCTTCATGGAAAAAGGCGAGATTATCGAAGTGGCGCCCCCCGCCCAGTTCTTCACCAACCCCGCAAGTGCGCGGTGCCGGATGTTCCTAGACCAGATTCTGGAGCATTGAGGCAAATGGCTGCCGCGACCGTAGATATTTCCCCGCCAAGGCCGCAAAGACGGCTGACGCTGCGCAAGTTGTTCGCCTCGCGCAGCCTGTCGGTCGCGCTTTACGCACTGGTTCTATGGCTGATCGTCCGCACCGCCCTGACCGGGGCCGAGGCGATGGGCTACGATTGGCAATGGTACCGCATCCCCGGCTACCTGTTCAGCCTGACCGACGATGGCTTCCAACTGGGCGAGATCGGTTATGGCCTGCTGGCCTCGCTGGGCCTGTCCGGCCTGTCCTTCCTGATCGCAATCCTGCTTGGCTTGCTGGTTGCGCTTTTGCGCCTGTCGGGCCTTGTGGTCGGCGGTGCGGTGGCGTTGATCTTTCTGGAAGTGGTGCGCAACATCCCGCTTCTGGTGCTGCTTTACCTTTTCTATTACGTTCTTGGTCCGATCTTCGGGCTTGGCCGTTACGGCGCCAGCATCCTTTGCCTTGGGGTGTTTCATGCCGCCCTTGTGTCGGAAATCTTCCGCGCCGGGATCAATTCCGTGGCGCGCGGCCAGTGGGAAGCCGCAAGTTCGATCGGCATGACGCGGGCACAGGCCTACCGCCATATCATATTGCCGCAATCCGTCCGCTTCATGCTGCCGCCGCTGACTGGCGAACTGGTCAATACGGTCAAAAGCTCTGCCATCGTCAGCGTCGTCGGCGTGGCCGAACTGACTACGGTGGGCCGAAACATCATCTCAGAGACCTATCTGAGCTTCGAAATCTGGTTCACCGTTGCCGCCATCTATCTGGTGGTAACGGTTTGTATTTCGGCTTTCGCCAGTTTTCTTGAAAGCCGCTACGCGGTGTCAAACTGAAGAAACGACCAACAAGGAGCATTGTCATGACCACCAAAAGGACATTCCTGGCCGCAGCCTTCGCCCTTGCCGTATCCGGCATGACGGCATTGCCTGTGCTTGCACAGGAAGCGACCAGCGTCATTCAGACCATCAAGGAACGCGGCACGATCAAGATCGGCCTTTCGGAATTCGCCCCTTGGGCGATGCGTGACAAGAACGGCGAACTGATCGGGTTCGAACTCGACGTGGGCCGTCAACTGGCCGCCGACATGGGGGTAGAGGCGGAATTCATCCCCACCGCATGGGACGGCATCATCCCGGCGCTGATCGCTGGCAAGTTTGATGTGATCATTTCCGGCATGTCGATCACGCCAGAACGCAACCTTACCGTCAACTTTTCAAGCCCCTACGCCTATTCTGGCCTGACGGTGATGGTGAACAAGACGACGACGGCTGGGAAGACGCTGGAACAGCTGAACGATCCGTCGATCACCTTTGCTGCGCGCCGTGGCGCAACCCCGGCAACCGTCATTGCCCGTGAATTCCCGAACGCCACCCTTGTGCAGTTCGACGAAGACGGGGCGGCGACGCAAGAAGTGCTGAACGGCAACGCCAACGCCACGATGGGCCCGTCGACCACCAACACCGACGAAGTGGCCAAATATCCAGACGTTCTGGATCAGCCCTATGACAAGCTGTTCGATCCCTCGGGCGAAGCTTTCGCCTTCCGCAAGGGCGACCCGGACGCCGAGAACTTCTTCAACAACTGGATTGACCAGCAATGGCGGTCAGGCTGGTTGGACGCGCGCCATGACTACTGGTTCGCCGGCAAGGAATGGGCTTCGCTGGTATCCCAATGAACCTGCTGAAGGCCGGGCTTCGGCCCGGCCTTCCGTCCTGACAGAACCGGTGGGGCATCATGCTGAAGAAACTGCGCTGGCCGGACTATCTGATCCTTATGGTCCTGCTGGCCGCGGCCGTCGTGATCTGGGTGCGGGTCGAGGGTGTTCTGGTCTATGAATGGCGCTGGCACATCATCCCGAACTATCTGCTGCGCTATGACGAAGAGGCCGGGCGCTGGGTCACCAACCTGCTGACCCAAGGGCTGATCTCAACCATCCGCATCAGCCTGATGTCGGGCTTTCTGGCGCTGATCCTCGGCACGGTTCTGGGCGTGGCGCGCTGCATGCAGAACCTGACAATCCGCATGCTGGCCCGCACCTATCTGGAGGTTTTGCGCAACGTCCCTCCAGTGGTGGTGATCTTCATCTTCTACTTCTTTCTGTCCGAACAACTGATAGCCGCCTTCCTGATCGAGGACTGGTCTCGCACCATCGCCCGCAGCGATCAGGGCTGGATATGGGCGCTGGTCTTTGGCGACATGCGGCTTTTCCCCTCGCTCATCTCAGGGGTGCTGGTGCTGGCCCTGTTCGAAAGCGCCTTCGTCGGTGAAATCGTCCGCGCCGGCATTCAATCCGTTGACCGTGGCCAGCGCGAGGCGGCGCGCTCGATCGGCCTGTCGCGGCTGGACGAGCTGCGCTTTATCGTCCTGCCGCAGGCCTTGCGTAAAGTCGTGCCGCCGCTGGCCAATCAGTTCATCACCCTCGTCAAGGACAGTTCGATCATTTCGCTGATCTCAGTGCAGGAACTGACCTACAAGACCGCCGCCGTCGTCTCCTCCACCCGCGCGATCTTCGAAGCCTGGATCACCGCCGCCGTCCTTTACGGGCTTTTGTGCTTTGGCCTGTCACTGGTTTTTCGCCGACTTGAGGGCCAGGCAAGCCGCCACGGCTGACAGTCACCCGATACTCGCGGGGCCCGCCCGGCCTGCGGTCAGTGCTTGCGGTGCCCCCGCCCGCCGGTCCATTGTCGGGGCCGAACTTTGACCGGGGGCGTGGCATGATTCCTGTTGTGGGCTATGAGGGCAAACGTGTTGCCGTGCTGGGGCTTGGCCGGTCGGGGCTGGCGACAGCGCGCGCGCTTCAGGCCGGTGGGGCGGTGGCGCTGTTGTGGGACGACAGCCCCGAAGCCCGCGCCAAGGCCGAAGCCGAAGGTTTTGCCCTTACCGATCTGGGCCGCGATGCCGCCTGGACGGATATTGCCCTTCTGGTCACCTCGCCCGGCATTCCCCACCTTTACCCGACCCCCAATCGCCATATCGCTCGCGCCCTGCGCGAAGCTGTGCCTGTCGACAATGATATTGGTCTTTTCTTTCGCAGTTGGGCCACCCCCGACTGGGACCAGCTGGACAAGGCCCCAAAGGTGGTCGCAGTGACCGGATCGAACGGCAAATCGACGACCACCGCGCTGATCCACCATATCCTCAGGGTGGCGGATCGCCCGACCCAGATGGCGGGGAACATCGGGCGCGGCGTGCTTGATCTTGACCCGCCCGAGGATGGTGAAGTGGTGGTGCTGGAACTTTCCTCCTACCAGACCGATCTTGCCCGCGCCCTGACCCCGGATGTGGCAGTCTTCACCAACCTGTCGCCCGACCATCTGGACCGCCACGGCGGCATGGGCGGTTACTTCGCGGCGAAGCGCCGCCTGTTCACCGAAGGCGGGCCAGACCGCGCGGTGATCGGCGTCGATGAACGCGAAGGCGAATTTCTTGCCAATCAACTGGGGGCGGGGCCGACGGATGACCGGGTGATCCGGGTGTCATCCGGGCAAAAGCTGGAAGGCGCGGGCTGGACGGTCTTTGCCCGCAAGGGGTTTCTGGCCGAATGGCGCAAGGGGCGGCAGGTGGCCGCCATCGACCTGCGCGAGGTCCGGGGCCTGCCCGGCGCCCACAACCACCAGAACGCCTGCGCGGCCTATGCCGCCGCGCGCGCGCTTGGGATCGCGCCGAAACTGATTGAAACCGCCCTGCATTCTTTCGAGGGCCTTCCGCACCGCAGCCAGACGGTGGGGGAACGCAACGGGGTGCGGTTCGTCAATGATTCCAAGGCGACCAATGTCGACAGCGCCGCCAAGGCGCTTCAGGCCTTCGACCGCATCCGCTGGATCGCGGGCGGCATGGGCAAAGAGGGCGGGATCGCCGGCCTTGTTCCCTTCCTTGGTTCGGTGGTCAAAGCCTATCTCATCGGCCATTCCGCCCGCGATTTCGCGCTGGAATTGGGCGATACCCCCCATGAGATCAGCGAGACGATGGAGAAGGCTGTCGCCCGCGCCGCCGCCGAAGCCCAGCCCGGCGAGGTGGTGCTGCTGGCCCCGGCAGCGGCCTCGTTCGATCAATATGCGAATTTCGAAAAACGCGGCGAGGATTTCACCGCCCGGGTCCGCGCGCTGATTGGCTGATGCGGAAGGCAGGTGGCTTTGCCCCCGTCCCGGACCGGGTCCGGGACTTCCCCAGGATATTTGCACCACAACGAAGGCGGGCCAGATGAAACCGGGCCGGGTGAGTGGCTTTTCTCAGCCGGTGATTCGGCTTTTCACTGGCAATGATTCGGGATTGCCGTTACTCTAATTAGTAGACCCGGCGAACGGGCATTCGGATGGCAGAGCGAGCGGCAAGTCATGACTGAGATGGTCTTCGGAACCGCACCGGTGCGCGCGGGCGACCCGGTGATTCCCAAATGGTGGCGCACGATTGACCGTCTCACTTTGGGGCTGGTCTTCGCGCTGTTCGGGGTGGGGTTGCTTTTGGGCCTGGCCGCTTCGGTGCCGCTGGCCGAAAAGAACAACCTGCCGCCCTACTATTATGTGACCCGGCAGGCGTTTTTTGGCGCGATGGCGCTGTTTGCGACGGTCTTGTGTTCGATGATGCCAGTCGGGCAGGTTCGGCGGCTGGGGGTTTTGGGCTTTGGCCTGTCCTTTGTAGCGCTTCTGCTTTTACCGGTCTTTGGAACCGACTTCGGCAAGGGCGCAATGCGCTGGTACTCTCTGGGTTTTGCCTCGTTCCAGCCGTCGGAGTTCCTGAAACCCGGCTTTGTCATCATCTGCGCCTGGCTGATGGCCGCATCGCAGGAATTGGGTGGCCCGCCGGGGCGGCTCTATTCTTTTTTCATCGCGGGGGCGGTTGTCCTGCTGCTGGCGCTGCAGCCTGATTTCGGCCAGGCCTGCCTGGTGCTGTTTTCATGGGGGGTGATGTATTTCATCGCCGGTGCCCCGATCGTGCTGTTGCTGGTGGTCGGCGGTCTGGTCGTTGTGGGGGGCATGACCGCCTATGATCTGTCCGAACACTTCGCCCGCCGGATTGACGGGTTCCTGTCGGTGGAAATCGACCCGCGGACCCAGATCGGCTACGCGACCAACGCGATTCAGGAAGGTGGTTTCTTTGGTGTCGGCATTGGTGAAGGCACAGTGAAATGGACCTTGCCGGACGCCCACACCGATTTCATCATCGCAGTCGCGGCCGAGGAATTCGGCCTGCTTCTGGTGCTTCTGATCATCGGTCTTTACATGGTGATCACCGTCCGTTCGCTTTTGCGGCTGATGAAAGAGCGTGACCCTTTCACCCGGCTTGCCGGCACCGGTCTGGCCTGCGCGCTTGGCGTACAGGCGATGATCAACATGGGGGTCGCGGTGCGGCTTCTGCCGGCCAAGGGCATGACGCTTCCGTTCGTAAGCTATGGCGGGTCGTCGGTGATTGCCTCGGGGATTCTGGTGGGTATGCTTCTGGCCCTGACCCGCAGCCGCCCGCAGGGGGGCATTGGCGACATATTGCTGAAACGGGGCCGGTGATGGGGGAACTCGCGCCGAAAAACCCGCTCCTGCTGATCGCGGCTGGGGGCACGGGTGGGCATATGTTCCCGGCTCAGGCGCTGGCCGAACAGATGTTGTCGCGCGGCTGGCGGGTGAAACTGTCGACCGACGCGCGCGGGGCGCGCTATACCGGCGGCTTTCCGAAAGAGGTCGAGGTCGAGGTGGTGTCTTCGGCCACTTTCGCGCGCGGGGGGCACATGGCAAAACTTGCCACGCCGTTCCGCATTCTGGGCGGTGTCGGGGTGGCGTTGACGCAGATGCTGCGCGACCGGCCCTCAGTCGTGGTGGGCTTTGGCGGCTATCCGTCGATACCGGCGCTGGCGGCGGCATGGGTCCTGCGGCTGCCGCGCATGATCCACGAACAAAACGGTGTTCTGGGCCGCGTCAACCAGCTGTTCGCCCGCCATGTCGATCTGGTGGCCTGCGGCACCTGGCCCACCGAACTGCCCGCGGGCCTGACCGGCCATCACACCGGCAACCCGGTGCGCGGCGCGGTCCTGGAACGGGCGGGTGCGCCCTATATCCCGCCCGGCGACTATCCGATGAGCTTGGTCGTCTTCGGTGGCAGCCAGGGGTCAAAGATCATTTCCGACGTGGTGCCAGGCGCCATCGCAGCTTTGCCTGAAAACCTGCGTCGCAATCTGCGCGTTTCACATCAGGCCCGCGACGTGGACCGCGCCCAGGTTCTGGCAAACTACGCCGCCGCGGGCATTCCCGCCGAGATCGCGCCCTTTTTCACCGACATGCCGCGGCGAATGGCCGAGGCGCAACTGGTGATCTGCCGCTCCGGCGCCTCTTCGGTGGCCGATCTCAGCATTATCGGCCGCCCTTCGGTGCTGATCCCGCTGGCGTCCGCCATTCGTGACGAACAGACCGCCAACGCCCGCGGGCTGGTCAAGGCCGGGGCTGCCATTCTTGTACCGGAAAAGAAGCTTGACAGCCGGACCCTCTCGGCCCAGATCGCCACGGTCCTCAGCCAGCCTGATGCGGCCGTTAAGATGGCCCATGCGGCGCTGGCCGCAGGGCTTCCTGACGCAACCCTTCGCCTGGCCGCCTTTGTCGAGGCCCTGGCCCGGCCCTCGAACACAAAGAGCCCCTCATGAACGCAGCCACCAAGCTTCCCGGCGAACTCGGACCCATCCATTTCATCGGCATTGGCGGCATCGGCATGTCGGGGATCGCCGAGGTGCTGATGACGCTTGGCTACCGCGTGCAGGGGTCCGATGCGAAAGCCTCGAAGATTACCGACCGGCTGGTGTCGCTGGGTGCGACCTTCTTTGAAGGCCAGCGCGCGGACAATATTGGTGACGCTGCGGTGGTAGTGATTTCTTCGGCCATCAAGAAGGGCAACCCCGAACTCGAGGAGGCCCGCTTGCGCGGCCTGCCGGTCGTGCGCCGCGCCGAAATGCTGGCCGAACTGATGCGGCTGAAGTCGAACGTGGCGATCGCCGGAACGCATGGCAAGACCACCACAACCACGATGGTGGCCACCCTTCTGGACAAGGGCGGCTTTGACCCCACCGTGATCAACGGCGGCATCATCCATGCTTACGGATCGAACGCGCGGGCAGGGGCCGGCGAATGGATGGTGGTCGAGGCGGATGAAAGCGACGGTTCCTTCAACCGCCTGCCTGCAACCATCGCGATTGTCACCAACATCGATCCCGAACATATGGAACATTGGGGAACGCTCGATGCCCTGCGCAAGGGCTTTTACGATTTCGTCTCGAACATCCCCTTTTACGGCATCGCGGTCTGTTGCACCGACCATCCAGAGGTTCAGGCCTTGGTCGGGCGCGTCACCGACCGCCGGGTAGTGACCTTCGGCTTCAACGCACAGGCCGATGTGCGGGCCGTGAACCTCACATTCGAAAATGGCAAGTCGTGTTTCGATATCCTGCTTCAATCCGAAGGAAAAAGTTCGAAAATTGAAGGCTGCGTATTGCCGATGCCCGGCAATCACAACGTGTCGAACGCCTTGGCGGCGGTTGCGGTTGCCCGCCATCTGGGCATGAAGAAGGATGAAATCCGCGCTGCCCTTGCCGGGTTCGCGGGCGTCAACCGCCGCTTCACCAAGGTGGGCGAGGTTCTGGGCGGCGTAACGGTGATCGACGATTACGGCCATCATCCGGTGGAAATCGCCGCCGTGCTGAAGGCCGCGCGTCAGGCGACGAAGGGCCGGGTGATCGCCGTTCATCAGCCACACCGCTACACGCGCCTGTCAAACCTGTTCGAAGACTTCTGCGCCTGTTTCAACGAGGCCGACGTGGTGGCGATTGCCGATGTCTATGCGGCGGGCGAAGATCCGATCCCCGGTGCCAGCCGCGATGATCTGGTGGCCGGGCTGATCGCCCACGGCCATCGCCATGCCCACGCCATTTCGAATGAAAATGACCTGGCGCAGCTGGTGCGCGCCGAGGCGCGGCCCGGCGACATGGTTGTTTGCCTTGGGGCCGGGACGATTTCGGCATGGGCCAATGCGCTGCCGGGGAAGCTGGGCGCATGAGCCCGGCATTGATCGCAGCCTGCCTTTGGGTCCTCGCCGCGACGGTGACCGCATTTCTGCCGATGCGCCTGCAATTTCGGCCGGGGTTTGTTTTGCTGATCCTCGCGCCGGTGCTTTTGGTCTGGGTCGGCCTGTCGCACGGGCTTTGGCTGGCGCTGGCGGCGACGGCAGGGTTTATGTCGATGTTCCGCCGCCCGCTGGCCTATTACGGGCGCAAGTTTCTGGCCCGGAAAGACGGGGCATGAGTCCGTCACTCATCGGCGCCTTTCTGTGGATGGTGACCGCCTCGGTCATAGCGCTTCTGCCCACACGCGATCACCACTGGCGCGCGGCCTATTGGCTGATCGGCGCGGGCATTCCGCTGCTGGGCTGGGTCGTCTGGCAGAACGGACCGCTGATCGGACTTCTGATCATGGCCGGCGCCGCCTCGATCCTGCGCTGGCCGCTGATCTATCTGTGGCGGCGGATCCGGCGCGGCAAAATGTAACGCAATGCCCTGGCGACCGCGGGCCTTGCAGCAGGCAGGATGGCGCATGCGCGTTTGCCCCTTTGCCATACGTAATCCATACGTTTGCCATACGTTATCCATACCCCCCTTGCGCGGCCTTTCGCGCTTGTGCAAACAGGCCACATGACCCACCCGCTTCCCCCCGTGCGCGGCACCCTGACCGCCCATCGCCCTTTGGCCGATCTGACCTGGCTGCGCGTCGGCGGCCCGGCGGACTGGCTTTTCCAGCCCGCCGACGCCGAGGATCTTTCCGCGTTTCTTGCCGCCCTTGATCCGGCCATTCCGGTCTTTCCGATGGGGGTGGGGTCGAACCTGATCGTGCGCGACGGTGGCCTGCGTGCCGTGGTGATCCGCCTGGGGCGGGGCTTCAACGCCATTGAAATCAATGGCAATACTGTCACCGCCGGGGCGGCGGCGCTGGATGCCCAAGTGGCCCGCAAGGCCGCCGATGCGGGGCTTGACCTGACCTTTCTTCGGACCATTCCTGGGTCGATCGGTGGCGCGGTGCGGATGAATGCCGGCTGCTATGGCAGCTATGTCGCCGACCATCTGATAAGCGCCGAGGCGGTCCTGCGCGACGGGCGCAAGATATTGCTTTCAAAAGCGGATATGCATTTCGCCTATCGCAGTTCCACTTTGCCCGAAGGGGCAGTCCTGACCTCGGCCCGCTTTACTGCGGCTTCCGGCGACCCGGCTATTCTGGCTGCGCGAATGGCGGATCAACTGGCCAAACGTGACGCGAGCCAGCCCACCAAAGACCGCTCTGCCGGGTCAACCTTCCGCAATCCGGCAGGCTTTTCGTCGACGGGGCGGGCCGATGATGTTCATGATCTGAAGGCCTGGAAACTGATCGCTGATGCCGGGATGCGTGGTGCCCGCCGCGGCGGGGCGCAGATGAGCGAGATGCATGCGAATTTCCTGATCAACACCGGAGGGGCGACAGCCGCCGATCTGGAAGGATTGGGCGAGGATGTGCGAAAAAAGGTATTCCAAAACAGTGGAATATCGTTAGAATGGGAAATCATGCGCGTCGGCGAACCGGCGGCGGAATAATAAACGATAGCAGTGACTAAGCCGGGCATTGTCCGGAAAAAATGGGGCGCAAGACCCCGGAAAAGGCAAAAGTGGCGGGCAGGTCGAGCAGACAGGTCCCCAAGGTGGCGGTTCTGATGGGTGGGCTTTCCGCAGAGCGGGAGGTTTCGCTTAGCAGCGGGCGTGGTTGCGCCGATGCCCTGCGGGAGGCGGGATTTGAGGTGGTCGAGGTCGATGCGGGCCGCGATCTTGCCGTGCGTCTTGCCGACATTCGCCCCGACGTATGTTTCAACGCGCTTCATGGCCGGTGGGGCGAAGATGGCGCTGTGCAGGGCCTGCTGGAGTGGCTGGCCATCCCTTATACACATTCGGGCATTCTTGCCTCGGCGCTTGCGATGGACAAATCCCGCGCAAAGCAGGTTTACCGTGAAGCCGGGCTGCCGGTGGTCAACAGCCTGATGGCCCCCCGGGACGAGGTTGCCGCGCGCCATGTGATGGCGCTGCCCTATGTGGTCAAGCCCAACAACGAAGGGTCGTCCGTCGGGGTCTATATCGTGCCCGAAGGGTCCAATTCCCCGCCGAGCCTTTCAAGAGACATGCCGGACACGGTCATGGTAGAAACCTATGTGCCGGGGCGTGAACTGACCTGTTCGGTGCTGGGTGACCGGGCGCTTGCGGTAACTGAAATTGTCACCGAAGGCTGGTACGATTATCATGCCAAGTATGCGCCTGGCGGGTCCCGCCACGTCTGCCCGGCCAGCGTTCCTGACGAAATTACCGCCGCATGCCGCGACTTTGCCTTGCGCGCCCATCAGGCGTTGGGGTGCCGGGGCCTGTCGCGCAGCGATTTCCGCTGGGATGACAGCCGGGGCCTTTCGGGGCTTTATATTCTTGAGACGAACACACAACCCGGGATGACACCCACGTCGCTGTCGCCCGAACAGGCGGCGCTGGAGGGTATGTCTTACGCTGACCTTTGCCGCTGGCTGGTGGAGGATGCCTCATGCAATCGCTGAGGGCAACCGAACGACCGGTGTCGCATTACCGCAATGGCCGCCTGCGCGGCGTGCCAGAGGATAAGCCCGGGCGTTGGTCCTGGCTCTGGTCTTCCCGGTCTGGTCAAGGCGCCGAACGCGTCGAACCCGTCGTTGCCGCGCTTGAAATGGCCCCCGAGGTTGAGGCGGACTTTCCGGCTGAGGCAGGGGTCTTCGTTCAGGATACGGTCCCGCAGGAACTGGTTGATCAGACCTGGGCCGAGCCCGACCCCGAGCCGTGGGGGCGCCCAGCTTCTGCCCGCGCCGCGTCGCTGAAGCGGGCGGTTGCCGCCATGCCTGCGCGCCGAGAACCGCAAGTGCGCCGTGTTGGGGCAGAGCGCCGCGATCCGGCGCCGTCACGGCTGTCTTACCGGTTGGAGCGGCTGTGGCTGACCCCCTATTTCCGCGCCTTCATGCGGGTCGGTGTGCCCGTGCTGCTGGTTGTCGGTGCCGCAGCGGTTTATTTGGGGGATGCGGGGCGCCGCGATGGGCTGGCGCAGAAATTCGCTGATTTGCGCGGCCAGATCGAAAACCGCCCTGAATTCATGGTCAGGTTGATGTCGATCGACGGTGCTTCGCCGCCGGTAGCCGATGCGGTGCGTGGCATGGTCACGGTGCCGCTGCCTGCCTCGTCCTTCCGACTGGATCTGGAGGCGATGCGTGCCACCATCGAGCAGGTCGATGCGGTGGAAAGTGCGCGCCTGACGATCAAGCCGGGTGGGGTTTTGGCGGTGGCGATCACTGAACGCAAGCCCGCGATCCTGTGGCGCACCGAGGCATCGCTGGAGATGCTGGATGCGACCGGCCACCGGGTTGCGACACTGCTTGACCGCGCTGCCCGTCCCGACCTGCCGGTCATCGCCGGCGCAGGGGCGGAAGAGAACGTGCCCGAAGCCATAGCCATCCTTGGGGCTGCCAAGCCGATCCTTACACGGGTGCGCGGACTGGTGCGGATGGGCGGCCGGCGCTGGGACATGGTGCTGGACCGCGATCAGCGCGTCCTGCTGCCGGAAGCCGACCCGGTGCAGGCGGTCGAACGGATCATGGCGATTGATGCGGCTGAAGAACTTCTTGCGCGCGACCTTGCGGTGGTCGATCTGCGCAATCCCGACCGTCCGACCCTGCGGCTGAGTGCAGCCGCCGTGGAAGCGACCAAGAAACTCACAGAAGATATAACGAAGGTGGCAGGGCAATGACCGATCTTTACCAGATGCAGCGCGCAATGCGGAACATGCGCCGCGCGGCGATGCAACGCGGTGTGGTGGCGATTCTGGATGTGGGCACATCGAAGATCGCCTGCCTTGTGCTGCGTTTCGATGGTGAAGGCCCGATTCAGGAAGACGGAATGGGTTCGCTGGCCGGCCAGTCGCAATTTCGGGTGATCGGGGCTGCCACAACCCGTTCGCGCGGTGTGCGCTTTGGCGAGATCGACGCGATACCGGAAACGGAACGGGCGATCCGAACCGCTGTTCAGGCCGCACAGAAGATGGCCAACGTGCGCGTTGATCATGTGATCGCCTGCTTTTCGGGGGCGCGGCCGCGCAGCTATGGCCTTGCCGGGGAAGTGACGCTGGCGTCGGGTCAGGTCAGCGAACAGGACGTGGGCCGCGTGCTGGCAGCCTGCGACGTGCCGGACTTTGGCGAGAACCGCGAAGTGCTGCACGCCCATCCGGTCAATTTCGCCATCGACCATCGCTCTGGCATGTCCGATCCGCGCGGCCATGTTGGCAACCGCCTGGCCGCCGATATGCATCTGGTGACGATTGACACCCAGTCGGTGCAGAACCTGCTTTACTGCATCAGGCGCTGTGATCTGGAATTGGCGGGAATTGCTTCGTCAGCCTACGTTTCCGGTATTGCGGCGCTGGTAGAGGATGAACAGGAACTGGGGGCTGCCTGCATTGACATGGGGGGCGGGGCAACCGGCATTTCGATCTTCATCAAGAAGCACATGATCTTCACCGACTCGGTCCGTCTGGGCGGCGATCATGTGACCAATGACATCGCCAAGGGTCTGCATGTGCCGATGGCGGTGGCCGAACGGATCAAGACCTATCACGGCGGGGTTTTCGCCACCGGCATGGATGACCGCGAGATGATCGAGATCGGTGCGGACAGCGGCGACTGGGACAAGGACCGCCGCACCGTGTCGCGCACAGAACTTATCGGCATCATCCGCCCGCGTGTCGAGGAGATACTGGAAGAGGTTCGCGCGATGCTGGATGCGGCCGGGTTCGACCATCTGCCCAGCCAGCAAATCGTTCTGACGGGGGGCGCAAGCCAGCTTCCCGGGCTTGACGGGCTTGCCGCCAAGATACTGGGGCCCAATGTCCGTCTGGGCCGTCCCTTGCGGGTACAGGGGCTGCCGCAGGCCGCGACAGGGGCGGCTTTTGCCTCGACCGTCGGCCTCAGCCTGTTCGCGGCCCATCCTCAGGATGAATGGTGGGACTTCGAGATTCCCGCAGAGCGCTACCCGGCCCGTTCACTGCGCAGGGCCGTCAAATGGTTTAAGGATAACTGGTAACCCCTAAATCCTGCGCTCTAGGCGAAATGCCGCTTAAATCATCATTAACGCCCCTAGATTTTGTGGTCTGTGGGCGTTTTTTGCGTGACCTGACATGAATTTGTCTTTAAATTCGGCCCATGCGGGGGACTTGGCCGAACAGGCCCAATGATAGACAGGCGGACAGCTATGGCATTGAATCTGATGATGAGCGACCGTGAGGAGCTGAAGCCGAGGATTACGGTTTTCGGCGTCGGTGGCGCGGGCGGGAACGCCGTCAACAACATGATTTCCAAAGAACTTGAAGGTGTCGAGTTCGTGGTCGCCAACACCGATGCCCAGGCGCTGGCGCAAAGCCTTGCCCAAGCGCGGATCCAGATCGGGGTGAAAGTCACCGAAGGTCTGGGCGCGGGCGCGCGTCCCTCGGTCGGCGCAGCCGCCGCCGAAGAGACCATTGAAGAGATTGTCGATCATCTGGCTGGTGCGCATATGTGCTTCATCACTGCCGGGATGGGTGGCGGCACCGGGACCGGGGCCGCGCCGATCATCGCGCAAGCCGCGCGCGAACTTGGCGTGCTGACCGTCGGCGTGGTGACCAAGCCCTTCCAGTTTGAAGGCGCCAAGCGGATGCGTCAGGCGAACGAGGGCATCGAGGCGCTGCAAAAGGTCGTCGATACGCTGATCATCATTCCAAACCAGAACCTGTTCCGTCTGGCCAATGAAAAGACCACATTCACCGAAGCCTTCGCCATGGCCGATGATGTGCTTTATCAGGGCGTCAAGGGCGTGACCGATCTGATGGTGCGCCCCGGCATCATCAACCTTGACTTCGCCGACGTACGTTCGGTGATGGACGAAATGGGCAAGGCTATGATGGGCACAGGCGAGGCTTCCGGTGAAGACCGCGCGGTGCAAGCGGCCGAAAAAGCCATTGCAAACCCGCTGCTGGACGAAATCAGCCTGCGCGGTGCGAAGGGCGTTCTGATCAATATCACCGGCGGGGCAGACTTGACCCTGTTCGAGTTGGACGAAGCCGCAAACCGTATCCGCGAAGAGGTGGATCCGGATGCCAACATCATCGTGGGTTCGACGCTGGACGAAACCCTGAATGGAATGATGCGCGTATCGGTGGTGGCCACCGGCATTGACGCCAATCAGGACCATGCTGAATTGCCGGTCGCGCGTCGACGCATGGCCGAACCTTTGGCGCAGCATGTTGTGCCTGCATCGGCGCCGCAGCCAGCGCCCACTCAGGCCGCAGTTCCGCAGCCTGTGGCGCAAGAGCCGGTTTATCGCGAGGAAGTGCGGCCAGCCCCGGTAGCCGCCGGTCAAATGCCGCAACCGGCACGCGCTCAAGAACCGTCCCTGTTCGACGACGCGCCGCAATTCGTTCCGCCCCAGCAGGCTGCCGACGATCTGCCGCCGCCGGCCTATCGTCCGCAACCTCCCGCGCAGGCGCAGCGCGACTTCCACGTCGACGACGAGGCTTCTGCCTTTGTTGCACCGCGCCCGCGTGCCCCTGGCACCCCGACGCCAGAAGCGCTGGCCCGGTTGCAAGCCGCAGTTGGTCGTCAACCGCAAAATGCGCAGCAGGTCAGGGCTGCCGCCGCTCCGCAGCCGATGGCACGCCCGGAACCGATGGCAGACAAACCCCGTTTCGGGATCAACTCGTTGATCAACCGTATGACGGGGGGGCATTCGGCCGCCGCTCAACCGGCAGAGCGCGCCCAGCCGTCCATGCGCCCGCAGCCAAAGCTTGCGCCAGACTATGATGATGACAACGCACCCGCGCCGGATCAGGACCGTATCGAAATTCCGGCGTTCCTGCGGCGGCAAGCGAACTAAGACGCGACGTCACAGTGAAGACAAAGGGCCGGGTTACCCCGGCCTTTTACTTTTTATTCAAGGACTTGGCGCAAGTTGGCGGGAACTGTTACCGTTTTGCTGCTTTTGTTTCATTCCGTTACAAAGTGTGAATTGAGCTGGCGGGGCAGGGCGATTACCTCAGGGACAGCAAAGTGGCCCCAGCGAATCCGGGGCCGCATGAATGGGGCGACAGGTGCAGACCACGATCCGATCCGCAGCGACCTTTCAGGGCGTTGGCCTTCATACGGGGGCAAACGTGCGGATGACTGTGCGCCCGGCTTCGGCCAACCACGGCATTTGGTTCCGACGCACCGATGTGATCGGCCGTGATGCCCTCGTGCCCGCAATCTGGAATGCGGTGACGCCCTCGCGGCTGTGTACGGTTCTTGAAAACTCAGCGGGTACGACTGTTTCAACGGTGGAACATATCATGGCGGCTCTGGCAGGCTGCGGTGTGCATAACGCGCTGATCGAAATAAATGGTCCTGAAGTGCCGATTCTGGATGGCTCGGCGCAACCATTCGTCGCAGCGTTCGTTGGGCGCGGCATGCAGGATGTGGATGAGCCCGTCGTCTGCATTGAAGTTCTGGAATCGGTAGAGGTGCGTGAAGGCGCGGCGTTTGCGCGGCTTGAGCCGGCAGCAGCGCTTGAAATCGACTTTTCGATCGACTTCGCCGATCAGGCGATCGGGCAGCAGCACAAGCGCCTGTTGATGGCCAATGGCAGCTTCGTGCGCGAACTGTCCGACTGCCGCACCTTCTGCCGTCAGGCCGATGTCGATGCGATGCGGGCCAGCGGTCTGGCACTCGGCGGCACCTATGAAAATGCTGTTGTGGTCGAAGGGGACCGGATTCTCAGCCCAGGTGGTTTCCGCCGCAAGGACGAGGCGGTGCGCCACAAGATGCTTGATGCACTTGGTGATCTGGCGCTTGCGGGGGCGCCGATCTTGGGCCGCTATACTGGCAACCGGGCGGGCCATGCGATGACCAACAAATTGCTGCGCGCCCTGTTTGCGCGCCCAGACGCTTTTCGCTTTGTCGAATGCGATGCCAACCAGCGGCGCAATCTGCCGGGTGCAGGTGTGCGCACTGCCGACATTCCTGCCGTCGCTTGACGTCGGCACCCAAGGTTTTTTAAAGAAAAAATCTTGGAAAAATCTTGCAAGATTTTTGCGCGCCCGGCTTTGGACCCTCTGCGCCTCTGTATGCGGCGATAGGATAAACCCGTTTTGCGCCGCCGATTTTTCTGTGCTAGGACAAGTCGAAACATCGGGTGACTGCTTCGCAATCACCCCGATGGTGGAATAACAGGGCGAAGGTAGGCAGGTCATGATGCGGGGCAGAAAAGCGGCAACCCTTGTCGGATGCCTTGCTGTGATGGCGGCCTTGACCGCTTGCGGCAGACGTGCCGAAAAGGAAGTGGCGCTTGATACGCTGACCGCCGAGGAAATTTACAATCGCGGTGAATACGCGCTGGCCAATTCGCGCAAGGCCAAGGACGCTGTCGCCTATTTTTCCGAAGTCGAGCGGCTTTACCCCTACTCCGAATGGGCCAAGCGCGCGCTGGTCATGGAAGCCTACGGTTACCACAAGGATCGCGACTACGAAAATTCACGCTCGGCGGCGCAGCGCTATATCGACACCTATCCGGGTGACGAGGATGCGGCCTATGCGAAATACCTGCTGGCCCTGTCTTATTATGACCAGATAGAAGAAGTGGGCCGTGATCAGGGCCTAACCTTCCAAGCATTACAGGCCTTGCGTGCCGTTATCGAGGAATACCCCGACAGCGAGTATGCCAAGTCGGCGATCTTGAAGTTCGATCTGGCTTTCGACCATCTCGCGGCCAAGGAAATGGAGATTGGCCGCTATTATCTGAAGCAAAAGAATTATGCCGCCGCGATCAATCGGTTCCGTGTGGTGGTCGAACAATATCAGACCACCAACCAGACCCCCGAGGCGCTGTATCGTCTGATCGAATGCTATCTGACCCTTGGCATCACCGACGAGGCGCAGACCGCAGGGGCCATCCTTGGGCATAACTTCCAGTCGACCGACTGGTATCAGGACGGTTATCGTCTGCTGGCGAAGCAGGGCCTGTCGACGAAGTCCAAAGGCGAAAATTGGCTGGCGGCCATCTATCGGCAGGCCATCAAGGGCGAATGGATGTGACGGGTGCGTGAGTGCAGGCACCCGCCGGGGGCATGAATGCTCAGGTCGCTTGAAATCCGGGATATGCTGATCATCGACCGGCTGGAGCTTTTCTTCCAGCCGGGGCTGAACGTGTTGACCGGTGAGACCGGGGCGGGCAAGTCGATTTTGCTGGATTGCCTTGGTTTTGTTCTGGGTTGGCGCGGGCGCGCAGATCTGGTGCGGCAGGGCGCAGCGCAGGGCGAAGTAACCGCCGTATTCGATCTGCCCAAGGGCCATGCCGCACGACTGCTTCTGGAGGAGGTGGGGATTGCGGCAGAAGATCAGCTGATCTTACGTCGCATGACCACTGCCGATGGGCGCAAGACTGCCTGGATCAATGACCGGCGTGCCTCGGGCGAAGCGCTGAGGGATATTTCTGACCTGCTGATAGAACTTCATGGTCAGCACGATGACCGCGGCCTGTTGAACCCGCGCGGACACCGCCAGATCCTTGATGCTTTCGCTGGTGCGGATGTGGGTGCAACCCGTGCGGCCTGGGCGGCCTTGTCCGAGGTGCGGAAATCACTGGCCACCGCCGAAGCGGAACAGCGGACCCTGAAGGCCGAAGAAGATTATCTTCGCCATGCGGTGAAGGAATTTGACAAGCTTGACCCCCAGCCCGGCGAGGAGGCTGATCTTGATGCCTGCCGCCGGATGAGCCAGGCCGGCGCACGGATCAGCGAAGATATTGCACGCGCTTTGCAGGCCCTGGGTCCGAACGGGGCAGAAGGGCTGATGGGGGACGCTGTGCGCTGGCTTGATGGCGCTGCTGGCAAGGCCGATGGGCTTCTGGATGCGCCGCTTGCCGCACTTGGCCGGGCGTTAACCGAACTTGGCGAGGCGTCGCAGGGTGTTGAACGTTGTCTGGAAGCCTTGTCGTTCGATCCGGCAGAACTTGAGCGGATCGAAGACCGGCTGTTTTCCATCCGTGCCCTGGCCCGTAAACACGGGGTTTTGGCCGACGATCTGGGTGCGTTTGCCGAAGGGCTTCGGGTGCGGCTTGCAGCCCTTGATGGCGCGGCCGGCGGCCTGAAGGCTATGCACGCGGCGGTCCAGTCCGCGAATGCAACCTATGATGCTGCGGCTCTTGCCCTGTCTGACGCGCGCGCAAAGGCTGCAAGATCGCTCGACACTGCAATTGCTGCGGAACTTGCGCCGTTGAAAATGGAACGCGCGCATTTCGCCACCATCCTAACGCCAGCTGAAGCGGGGCCAGAGGGGCGTGATACGGTCGAATTCACCGTGGCCACCAACCCCGGCGCACCTGCCGGCCCCTTGAACAGGATTGCCTCGGGGGGGGAACTGTCCCGCTTCCTTCTGGCGCTGAAGGTCTGTCTTGCCCGCGGCGGCGATGCCCTAACGATGATCTTCGACGAGATTGACCGTGGCGTCGGCGGGGCGACAGCCGATGCTGTGGGCCGCAGGCTGGCGCGGCTGGCCGAGTCGGCGCAGATCCTGGTCGTTACCCATTCGCCGCAGGTGGCAGCGCGCGGGGCCCATCACTGGCGGGTTGAAAAGCGTGTCGAAGGTGGCATGACCACATCGACAGTGCTGCCGCTTGCACACGCGCAGCGGGTTGACGAACTTGCCCGCATGCTTGCCGGTGAAACGGTGACCGATGCGGCGCGTGAAGCGGCGCGCGCACTTCTGGCCGGCTGAACACTGACGCGCCTGCCATGCGTCAGCTGCATGACGGGTTCTTACGCCATAACATGGAAATTGGCACGTGTTAGCGCTATCTTGGTGATGGGAGGAAGAAACCAGAAAGAGGTCTACCCATGCTCAACTTGATTACCACCCTTGCAAACCGCTTGCGCCCGCAAAGCCGCTCGGAAATCGAACTGGCCTATCTGAACTCTGCGGCCAGCCTTTATGATCTGGAGCAGCGCCAGGCCCAGATCGAGCGCGGCCTGTTTCGCGGCCACACCAACGGCCTGCACTTCGCCTGACCCAATTCTCAAAGTGGCGCGCAGACCATCTCCAGCCAGCGGCGGGCTTGGTCTGACACACGCGGTCCGATCTTTGCCAGCACCTCGGCGTGATAGCCGTTCAGCCAATCAACTTCGGCCCGTGTCAGCATTCCGGCCACGATCAGCCGACGGTCGATCGGCACAAACGTCAGGGTGCAAAACCGCAGCATCGCCCGTTCGGGATCGCCGCCCGCTGGCACATCGGCTTGCTCAACCAGAATCAGGTTTTCGATCCTGATCCCGAAAGCGCCTTCCCGGTAGTAGCCAGGTTCGTTGGACAGGATCATGCCCGCGTCAAGCGGTTGGTCATAGCGCCGTGACAGGCCCGCAGGCCCTTCATGCACCGACAGATAGGCCCCAACGCCGTGGCCGGTCCCATGGTTGTAATCCTGATGGGCAAGCCAGAGCGGATAGCGGGCAATCGCGTCAATATGGCTGCCGGCAATACCTTTGGGCCAGCGCAGCCGCGAAATGGCGATCATGCCCTGCAAAACGCGGGTAAAGCATTCGCGCTCCTCATCGCCTGGCGCACCCACAGCGATGGTGCGGGTGATGTCGGTGGTGCCGTCCAGATACTGCCCGCCTGAATCAATCACGACGATCTCGCCCGGCTGAAAGGCGCGGTCTGACGCCTCGCTGACCCGGTAATGCATGATCGCACCATTGGGACCAGATCCGCATATCGTCTCGAAGCTGATCTCTTTCAGCAGATTTGTTGCGCGCCGGAAGCCTTCCAGCGCGCGTGTGGCCGAAATCTCGGTCACCCCGCCGCCTTGGCATTCGTGCTCGAGCCAAGCCAGAAATTCGACCATCGCCGCGCCGTCGCGCAAATGGGCCGCCTTCATCCCACCGATTTCGGCGGCATTCTTCAGGGCTTTCGGCAATAGGCAGGGATCGGCGTCCCAGGCGATAGCAACGCCCGCCGCCTCAAGGGCGCGTGATACCGCAAAGGGCGCAGTTGCCCGATCCACCCTGACCGGGCCGACAAGCTGCGCCAGCGCGCTTTCAAACCTGTCCGGCCCATGAACGCGCACATCCGCACCCAGATGCGCGCGCACTTCAGGTGACAGTTTTGCCTCGTCGATGAACAGATCCAGCGTCCCGTCGGCATGCAGGAAGCCCAGGCACTGCACCACCGGATTTCGCGCAATGTCTGACCCGCGGATGTTCAAAAGCCAGGACATGGAATCCGGCAGGGTCAGGACGGCTGCTTTTTGACCAGCCTTGGTCAGTCCTTCCGCCAGCCGCCGGCGTTTGTCGCGGGCAGCCTCTCCGGCAAACTCCAGCGGCTGAATGGCCACCAGGCCCTGTGGCGGCGCGGGGCGGTCCTGCCAAACGCGATCAACAAAATTCGCTGACGCGACCAGTTGCAGCCCTGCAGAGCTGATGCGGGCGGTTATTTCTTCGATCTCGCGTGCCGTGTGCAGCCATGGGTCAAACGCCACCCGGCCCCCGTTTGGCAGCTTTTCGGTCATCCAGTCGCCCGGCTTCACCTCTGGCCAGGGCACGGGGGTGAATTGCGCCAGATCGACCTGCACCTTGACCTGCGTACGATAACGTCCGTCGACAAACACCCCTGCCAGATCCGGCAGCACCACGCAAAACCCGGCAGATCCGGTAAACCCTGTCAGCCATTTCAGGCGCTCGTCGCAGGGGGCCACATATTCCCCCTGATGCAGGTCGGCACGCGGCACGACAAAGCCGTCAAACCCCGCCGCCACCAGCACCGCCCGCAAGGCGGCCAGCCGCGCTGCGCCATACTGCGGTTCTGCCGTCACGTCAAAGGTCTGAAACATGGATACCTGCTTTCACCTTGCCCAAATACTCTCGGGGGGTGTGGGGGGCAGACAGCCCCCCACCGGATCAGCGCGGGCGTGCCCCGCGCCG
>CANJQT010000038.1 GCA_947476475.1 Paracoccaceae bacterium
AATCAAGCTGTTCATCGGCGTCGGCCATGAGACGACCGGGGCCACGACCTATTCGGCGCGTGATGTCGAACAGCTTCTGGCCTGGATCGCGATGAACCCGGCTGAGCATCATGTGGTGCTGGACGCCACCTCGATGCTGGGGGCGATGCCCTGGGGCGAAAAGCTGGTGCGCGAAGTCACGGCGAAATGCTGCATGTTCATGCCCTTCCAGAAGGCGATCGGCGGGATTTCGGGTTACTATGTCGCCTCGTTCACCCCGGCGGCGCTGGATCTGATCGAACGCAACCAGAAGCAGCCGTCCTGGGCGATCCCGCGTCAGCTGAAGCTGGCGGCGCCGGTCGATCCGAAGATGCCGCTGACCGGCACCCGCACGGTGAATGCCGGCCCGATCTATGATCCGGCGCAAAACAAGATGCTGGGCGGCGTGATCAACACCTTCTCAACCCTGGCCTTCGCGGAAACCACCTTTGGCCTTCTGCGCGCCGAAAAGCGGATCGGCACGGTCAGTGACCTGAACGCGCGGTCGGTGAAGAACCGGAACGCGGTCAATGACTGGGTGGCGGCGCATCCCCTGTTCGAACTTGGCGTGTCGAACCCCGATTATCGCGGGGCCGCGGTGACGCTGTTGAAGGTCAAGGACGCAGACATCACCGATCCGGGCATCCACGCCCGTATCGTCGCCTATTCGAAGGCGATCCTGTCCTATGACGGTGTGACCCACCCCAATGGCAGCCATGAGCCGGGTCTGGACGTGGCGCGCTATATCAACGCCTTCCCCGGTACACCCGGCGATTACCGCGCCTGGATCGGCGGCATCCGCCCGGTCAGCGATGTGACGGCGCTCCTCGACAATCTCGAATATGCCTATCACCGCGCCAAGATCGCGGTTCTGGAGGAAGAACTGGCCAAGGAAGGCGTGACCTTCGCGGCTGAGGCTGCCGCAGACGCCAACCGCCGGCTAGATGATGCGAACCGCGCCTACAAGGTGCTGGTCTGCGACCGCGTGGGGCTGAAGTTCGACGCCAAGGGACAGCCTGACCATTCCGCGGTCAAGGCCTATGTCGAAGCCAAGGGCGGCGTGTTCCACGAAAGCCCGTTTGGCGATGCGTCGAAGCTGGAGAAGGGCAAGATCCACTTCTTCTATGTGCCCGACATTTCGACCGAGGCCGAAATCATGGCCGTTTCCGGCGAAGGCCAGTATGACGCGGTGATCGCGGCGGCGACCTTCCTGCCCAAGGCTTCGGTCTTCAAACTGGGCGGCGTGCGGATCGGTGCGGGCACCGGCAACATGGGCTCCGACAGCTGGGGTGGTGGCAACGGCACCGGCGGCGAGGCGGCGCTGATGAACACGCCAAGCTTCAACAGCCGCGCCACCGCCCAGATGGCGATGAAGGCCCTGCTGAAGGTCATGCCCGATCTGCCGGTCGACACGCTGCATGCGCTGACGGCGGCGGGCAAGTTCGACACCGGCCGCAACCTGCGCGAATTCCCGACCGAGAAGCTGGAAGGCAAGGTCATGGCCGTGTTCGGCTATGGCAACATCGGCCGCGAGGTGGCCAAACTTGCCGCCGCCTTCGGCATGAAGGTGCGCATTTATGCCCGCCCCCGGCACAAGGACTGGATCGAAAGCGAAGGCTTCACCTATGCCGCGACCAAGGAAGAGGCCGCCAGGGGCGCCGACGTTCTGTCGCTGCACACCGGCCTTGGCGCGCTGAACGCGGAAACCGGCACCTTCGCCAATGCGGGCTTTCTGGGCGACAGCGTGTTTGCCGTGGTAAATGACGGGGCGATCCTGTTGAACTACGACCGGGGCGAGGGCGTGGATGCTGCCGCACTTGACCGGGCGATGGCGTCGGGCAAGATCCGCCATGCGGCGATTGACGCCGATCTGTTCACCAATGCCGAGACCGGGGCGACCTCGGGACCGATGGTGCCTTATCTGCCGCTGAATGCCAAATATCCGGGTCGGCTGGAACTGCTGCCGCATGCCGCGGCGGATACCGAACACAACAGCCGCGTCGAGGGGGCCAAGCAGGCCGTTGACCAGATCTTCGACCTGATCCGCTTCAAGCGGGTGGTGAACCTGAAGGGCGATCTGCCGGCGGGCTACACCGACGGGGGGGCGCGCACGGTGACCGGCATCGGCGCTGCGACTGCGCGCAACGTGGTCAATCTGGCGGCCGATGCCGCCAGCCTGAACGCCGCCCGCGAGGCTGCCGAAAACATGGCGGCGATCTGGGGGGCGCTGGCCACCGCCACCGATGCGGGCCGTCAGGCGATGCTGGTCGAGCGTTATGGTGCAGCGCTTTTGAAGGCGTCGAACAGCTATGGGGCCCTGATGCGCCGGTTCGGGATCGAAGGGCCGTTCAAGGGCTGACGCGCCCATAGCGGTTTTCGGGAAAATGCAGGACGGCGCGGTCAGGTCTGACCGCGCCGTTTTTGCGTTTTCGGGGCGTGTCCACATGTGGACAAATGTGTTTTTGAAATTAAATCAGTGGCTTATGTTTTGGAATTTACCTGAAATTAGGGACTGGCGGTGGGGGGGTGTCACCATCGCAGAAGGGTGCTGCCTTTTGGCCTTGCCCGATTTGTCTCGTGACAAATCGGGCCGCACCTGCCTGCCCCTTGGAAGGTGCTTCTCTGCTTGAGGTAGGTGCGCTTTCAGTGCGCATTTCGCGCGGGTGACGAGAGAACGGTGCGCAACAAGTGCGCACCCTACGGCTCGCTGGGGCTGTACGAAAACCTTTGCAGGGCTTGTTTATTGATAGCTCGCCTTATCGCCCAAACTTTCGGATAAACGCTAACCTTCTCAAACATCCAACTCCTCCACAAACTGCGCATTCTCGGAAATAAACTGGAACCGCAGTTCGGGCTTTTTCCCCATCAGCCGTTCGACCAGATCGCCGGTTTCGCCGGGTTCGTCCTCGTCGATCGACACGCGGATCAGCTTGCGCGTCAGGGGGTTCATCGTGGTGTCTTTCAGGTCTTTGGCGTCCATCTCTCCCAGACCCTTGAAGCGCTGCACGTCGATCTTGCCCTTGCCGCCAAGGCCCTTGGCCATCCAGATCTCTTTCTCGGCGTCGTCGGCGACGTAAAGGCGTTTGGCGCCTTGGGTCAGGCGGTAGAGCGGCGGGCAGGCTAGATAGAGGTGGCCCTTGTCGATCATCGGCCGCATCTGGGTGAAGAAGAAGGTCATCAGCAGGGCCGCGATATGGGCGCCGTCCACGTCGGCGTCGGTCATGATGATGATCTTGTCATAGCGCAGATCGTCGATGTTGAATTTGGTGCCGATGCCGCAGCCCAGCGCCTGACAGAGATCGCTGATTTCCTGGTTCGAGCCCATCTTGGCCGAGGCGGCCCCCAGCACGTTCAGGATCTTGCCGCGCAGGGGCAGCAGGGCCTGATTGGTGCGGTCGCGGGCCATCTTGGCCGAACCGCCGGCCGAGTCGCCCTCGACGATGAACAGTTCGGTGCCTTCGCGGTTGGTGGCCGAACAATCGACCAGCTTGCCGGGCAGCCGAAGCCGCTTGGTGGCGGTTTTGCGGGCGGTTTCCTTTTCCTGCCGGCGTTTCAGCCGCTCTTCGGCGCGCAGCACCAGGAAATCAAGGATCGCGCCTGCAGATTTGGTATCTGCCGCCAGCCAGTTGTCGAAATGGTCGCGCACCGCCCCTTCGACCAGACGGGCGGCTTCGGTGGTGGCCAGACGGTCCTTGGTCTGGCCCACGAATTCGGGTTCGCGGATGAAGCAGGAAACAAGCGCGCAGCCGCCAAGGGCCAGATCGTCGCGGGTGATCAGTTCGGCCTTGCGGTTCTTGACCAGTTCGCCGTAGGCGCGGATGCCCTTGAGGATTGCCGCCCAAAAGCCCGCCTCGTGGGTGCCGCCTTCGGGGGTGGGCACGGTGTTGCAGTAGGACTGGATGAAACCGTCGCGTGAGGGTGTCCAGTTGATGGCCCATTCCACCTGGCCCGGAACCCCGAATTTTTCCTGAAAGCCCACTTTGCCCGCGAAGGGCCGGTCGGCGTAGGTCGAGGCTTTTTCAAGCTGTTCGTTCAGGTAGTCGGCCAGCCCGCCGGGGAAGTGGAAGGTGGCCTCCATCGGTGTGTCGCCGTCGGGGATGGCGGTTTTCCAGCGGATTTCGACACCCGAAAACAGATAGGCCTTGGAGCGGACCATCTTCATCATCCGCGCCGGCTTGAAGCGGTGGTGACCGAAGATCTGTTCATCGGCATGGAAGGTGACAGAGGTGCCGCGCCGGTTGGGGGCTGCGCCGATCTTTACGACCGGGCCTTGCGGGATGCCGCGAGAAAAGCGCTGTTCGTAAAGTTCCTTGTTGCGGGCGACTTCGACGATCATCACGTCCGACAGCGCGTTGACGACCGAGGCACCCACGCCGTGCAGGCCGCCCGAGGTCTGATAGGCGTCGCCGCCGAACTTGCCGCCGGCATGCAGGGTGCAGAGGATCACCTCGAGCGCCGATTTGCCGGGGAATTTCGGGTGGGGGTCAACCGGGATGCCACGGCCATTGTCGCGGATGGTCACCGAGTGATCGGCCAGAAGTTCGACTTCGATCCGGTTGGCGTGACCCGCCACCGCTTCGTCCATCGAGTTGTCGAGGACTTCGGCAACCAGATGGTGCAGCGCGCGTTCATCGGTCCCGCCGATATACATGCCGGGGCGTTTCCTGACCGGCTCCAGCCCCTCCAGAACCTCGATGCTGCTGGCGTCATAGGTGGTGTTGCCGCCGGAGAGGAGATCGTTGGCCATGCGTATTCCTTGGGGACTGCTCGTTATGGTTGGGGCGCGATTAGACCATGCCGGGCCGGAGGGGGCAAGGTGGGGGTCAGACGAAACGGGCCATCAGGACGACCGAGAGAATGGCGGTGCCGATGCCCAGATATTCGCGCGCATGAAACGTCGTGCGCCTGCTTGGTCGGCAGTCACCGCCCTCGCAGCCATTCCGCCAGCGCGCCTTCGTCTATCAGCCCCTGCGCCACGCGGATGATGATCTGGCCGATCTCCTCGGTGTTCCACACCGTCACCACGCCGTTCAGCATCAGAGCCGCATTCATCACCCGGAAGGCAGGGCGTATATTGCCGTCGTTGAAGCAACGGCCCTGCGCGACCGCCACGCAGTAAGCGGCGGCGAGGTCGAAGATATCGTCGATCATCCCATAAGCCAGCCGATTGGCGGCCCGCGCCAAAGCGCCTTCCAGCGACTTTTCGCGCGCAAGCCCCGGCAATTCGCCGGGGTTCAGCACTTCGTCGTGGATCGCCACCACGATCGCGGTCGTCAGGGTGAACATGCCCTACTTGTCTTTCAGATAGTCAAGCACAGGCTGCACGCTTTCGCGTGTCCGCTCAAGGCTGGCCATCACCTCTTACATCGCGGCGGCGCGATGCCCTTCCAGCCCCTGCGCCGCCTCTACCGGCACCAGATAGGCGACCACGGCGGAATTCCTCAGGATTGCCACGGGTTTACCATTGGCACGGTCCAGCACCTTCTGCGGTTCGCGCAGTTCGGTGATGGTGGCGATCTGGTTGGTCAGCAGGGTGGTGATGTGCCGCGCCCCATTTCTTTGCATATTATAAAATACATTAGGACATGCAAAATCAATGAAAGGCCGTTCATGCCAGCCTTACGGCAAAGCATCAACCACCCCCCTTGAGATCCGTCAGCCAATCACCGCCGCTGCGACAGCGGGGCCGACTTGATGCCAGCCTTCCCAGATCATCTTTAGCGCCACGTAAACGATGATCGCGAGGCCGACATAGGCAATCCAACGGTGACGGTGCAGGAGCTTGGCAATAAAGGTGGCGGCCAGCCCCATGAGGGCGATCGACAGCACCAAGCCGATGACCAGCACAGAGAAATGGTCGCGCGCCGCCCCGGCCACTGCCAGCACGTTATCAAGCGACATCGACACGTCGGCGATCACGATCTGCCAGGCGGCCTGAGCGAAGGTCTTTCGGGGCGCGCCAGCGGCGATCTGGCCGTCGGCGTTGATGTCTTCGCCAGTCAGCGCCTCTTCGGCGCGGTCTTCTTCGGCGCCGTGGCCCGCGCGCAGTTCGCGCCACATTTTCCAGCAGACCCAAAGCAGCAGGATGCCGCCTGCCAGCACCAGACCGGCAATCGCCAGAAGCTGTGTGGTGACTGCGGCAAAGCCGATGCGCAGGACGGTGGCGGCAATGATGCCGATCAGGACCGCGCGGGCGCGCTGTTCCTTTGGCAGACCCGCCGCCGCCAACCCGATAACGATCGCATTGTCACCCGCCAGCACGAGGTCAATGGTGATGACCTGCAACAGGGCTGACAGCCCAGGGCCGGTGAAAATTTCCAACATGATGCGCTTGTCCCCGTCATTCCCAGTTTGTTGTCTGGCTACGTAATTGGTCTGACCCGGTGATTCAACGGTGAAGACAGTGCCGATTTGCCCGGCGACCACCGATCCCGGGCTTTCACGGGCGCTTCGGGGTCGCTATATGGGTGCCATGTTCGCAAAATTCCTTTCGGCGCTGCTTGCGCCCTCCCCCCGCCCGCTGTCAGCCCCTGACGCACGGCTGGCCCTGTCCGCCCTTTTGGTGCGGGTGGCGCGCGCCGACGGGCATCATGGCCCTGACGAGATGCTGCGGATCGAGCGGGTGCTGGTCAGCCATTTCGGGGTGACCCCGCCCGAGGCGCAGGCGTTGCGCCGCGAGGCCGAGGTGCTGGAGCACGAAGCCCCCGACACGGTGCGCTTTACCCGCGCGCTGAAAGAGGCGGTGCCGAGCGAGGACCGCGCAGCGCTGATTGAGGCGCTGTGGGCGGTTGCCCTTTCTGACGGTCGGCGCGCACCCGAAGAGGATGCGCTGATCCGGCTGGTCGCAAGCCTTCTGGGGCTGAACGACCGTGACAATGCCCTTGCGCGCCAGCGCGTGGAACGAGGATGATCATGCCAGCCCTTGCCAGCCTGCCGATGTATGACTGGGACGAATTGCGCGGGCCGACCGACCGGCTTTGGGCGCTGATCCGCGACGGGCTGCGGGCGGGCGGGATCGACGCGCCGACAGACCTGCACCGGGGCAGCCAATGGAACGACTGGCTGAACCCCGGCCTGATCCTAAGCCAGACCTGCGGCTTTCCCTACCGGACGGCGTTGCATGGCAAGGTCAAGCTGGTCGGCACGCCGGATTTTGGTCTGCCGGAGGCACCGCCCGGCTATTATTATTCGCAGTTGGTGGTGCGTGCGGATGCGCCGGGGGACTGGGCCGCCTTTCTGGACGGGACTTTGGCGATAAACGGTTATGACAGCCAGTCAGGCTGGGCCGCGCCGCAAAACCATGCGGCCGGCGTGAACCGCCGCTTTGAGCGGATCAAGGTTACGGGGGCGCATGTCGCTTCGGCTGCGGCGGTGGCCGACGGGCTGGCCGACATAGCCGCCATTGATGCGGTAACCTGGCGGCTGATCACGGCCTACCGGCCCGCCATTGCGCAGCGCCTTCGGGCCGTCACCCGGACCGAGCCAACGCCGGGCCTGCCGCTGATCACCGCGCCGGGAAATGATTCGCAGGCCATCGCGGCGGCGGTTGATGCGGCGATGGCCGCCCTGTCTGCCGCAGACCGCGCCGAACTGGGCCTGCGCGGGCTGACCCGCATCCCGGCAGAAGCCTATCTTGCGGTGCCAACCCCCGCATCCGACTGACATTCTGGTCGGTCCGACCAACCAAAACGAACAGAGCGGCGGCCAACCCGTCAGATTTCGCGTTGCAAAACGACGAGCTTTCGGCCCTATTCAAGAAAACCGGGGAAGGACTGCCGCCAAGTGTCAGGACAAGAAACGCCAGTCATCGAAATTCGTGACCTGCATAAGGCTTACGGTCCCCTTGAGGTGCTGAAGGGCGTCTCGATCACTGCCCGCAAGGGCAAGGTGATTTCGCTGATCGGTTCATCCGGGTCCGGCAAATCAACGCTTTTGCGCTGTTGCAACCTTCTGGAGGACAGCCAGCAGGGCGACGTGCTGTTTGATGGCGAGCCGATCAAGTGGAAGGGCCAAGGCGCCGACCGTCATCCCGCCGACAAGGCGCAGGTGATCCGGGTGCGGACCAACCTGTCGATGGTGTTCCAGCAGTTCAATCTTTGGTCACACATGACCATCCTGCAAAACGTGATGGAGGCACCGCTTACGGTGCTGAACCGCGACCGAGCCGAAGTGGAAGCTGCTGCCCGCAAATATCTGGACAAGGTCGGCATCGGTGAAAAGTGCGACGCTTATCCCGCGATGTTGTCGGGCGGCCAGCAGCAGCGTGCCGCCATCGCGCGGGCACTGTGCATGGAACCGAAGGCGCTGTTGTTCGACGAGCCGACCTCGGCGCTGGATCCCGAGCTGGAACAGGAAGTGGTTCGTGTGATCAAGGCGCTGGCCGAAGAGGGCCGCACCATGTTGCTGGTCACTCATGACATGCGCCTTGCGGCGGACGTGTCGGACCACGTGGTTTTCCTCCACAAGGGCAAGATCGAAGAAGAGGGATCCCCGGACAAGGTTTTCGGGGCCCCCAAGACCGAACGGCTGCAACAGTTCCTCAGCGCGACTGTGCCGGCCTGAACCATAACGCGCCAAAAGACCAACCTGGGAGAGACGAATGAACCAACTGATCCTTTCTACTGCAGCACTTGCCCTGACCGCGGGCATGGCTATGGCTGAAACTGTGCGCCTGGGCACCGAGGGCGCCTACCCGCCCTACAACTTCATCAATGATGCGGGCGAAGTTGACGGGTTCGAGCGGGTTCTGGGCGACGAGCTGTGCAAGCGCGCCGAACTGACCTGTGAGTGGGTTACGAACGAATGGGATTCGATCATCCCGAACCTGGTTTCGGGGAACTATGACGTGATCATCGCCGGGATGTCGATCACCGACGAGCGCGACAAGGTCATCGACTTTTCGCAAAACTACATTCCGCCGGCAACCTCGGCCTATCTGGCACTGAGCGCCGACACCGATCTGAAATCGGGCCCGGTGGCAGCCCAGACCGCGACCATTCAGGCGGGATATATCGCTGAACAGGGCATGACGCTGGCCGAATATGCGACGCCGGATGAAACCGTCGCCGCCGTGCGCAACGGCGAAGCGGTTGCGGTGTTTGCCGATAAGGACTTCCTTGTGCCGATCGCAGAGGAATCGAATGGCGAACTGGTCTTCACCGGCGACGAGCCGTCACTGGGAGGCGGCGTCGGGCTTGGGATCCGCGAAAGCGACACCGAGCTGAAGGACAAGTTCAACGCTGCCATCCAGTCGATGAAGGATGACGGGTCGCTGAACGCGCTGATCACCGAATGGTTCGGCGACAAGGCCCTGCTGTTCTGATCAGACTTTGAGTTGCCCCCCGCCCTCGCGGGCGGGGGGTATTTCGTGACGCGCGCTGACCCTTGCACAAGACAGGGGCTGCCACCGGGGGCCGTCCACAGAATGTTCCAGTATTGCGCCGAACCAAAGACCCTGGAGGGCCTGATCTGGCTTTCCTGCTATCTGACCAATGAAAAGCACCAGCTGCTTTACGGGTCGCTGGGAACCGTGCTTTTGCTGATGGCGATCGTGGCGCCAGTGGCGATGCTGTTCGGCTTTGGCGGGGCGGTTGCCGCGCGATCGCACCTGTTGCCGGTGCGGCTGTTCGGCAAGGGCTACACCTCGATGGTGCGCGGTATTCCCGACATCATCTTCTTCATGTTCGTGCCTATTGCGCTGGATCAGTTGTTCGAGCTGATCCGCCACAAGATCAAATGCCCTGACTGGACGGATGCGATCTGGCAGGGATCGGATTTCGTCGTCTGCGCCGAAGCCAAGCTGCCACTTTCAACCAGCCCGCAGTATGTTCATGAAATCTATGGATTTTCGCTGGCGGTTCTGGCCTTTTCCATCGTTTTTGGCGCCTTTGCAGCGAATGTGCTTTATGGCGCGATGCAGGCGGTGCCGCGCGCGCAGCTTGAAACCGCCGAAGCCTACGGCATGACACGACGCCAAGCGTTCCGGCGGGTGCTGGTACCGCAGATGTGGGTCTTTGCCCTGCCCGGCCTGTCAAACCTGTGGATGATCCTGATCAAGGCGACGCCGCTGCTGTTCTTGCTGGGTGTCGAGGATATCGTCTATTGGGCCAAAGAACTTGGCGGCTCCAAGACCTCGCAGTTTGCTTATCCGCATCCTGACTGGCGGCTGTTCTACTTCATGGCGCTGCTGGTCTATTACCTGTCGATGACCCGCCTTTCAGAGATTGTGCTGGGCCGCCTGTCGCAGCGCCTGAGCCGGGGTCAGGCGACGTTCGCCGGGGAACAGCAAAGGAAGGCCGCGCGATGAGCTGCTGGGACACGCTTCTTCAATATGGCCTGCGGGCGGTGGGCATTGGTGAAAACCTGCTGCCGAAGACCGACTTCACGTTGTGTCAGCATGTGGTGCTGATCGGGTCCGGGCTGATCTGGAACATCTATTTCGGGGTGCTGGCGCTGATCTTCGGCTTCTTTCTGGCCAATGCGCTGGCGCTGGCCAAGGCGAGTGCCAACCCGCTGCTGCGCAAGCCCGCCGAATGGTTCATCTTTGTCTTCCGCGGGTCGCCGCTGTTCATCCAGTTCTTCCTGTTTTACGAAACCTTCGTGCTGCTGCCCCGGACCGGGATCGAAATTCCGCTGGGTTTCACCACGATCACCTTGGCCACCAGTTGGCTGACCAAGGCTTGGGCGGGCGCGCTGATCGTCCTGTTCCTGAACACATCCGCCTACACCGGCGAGATTTTCTATGGGGCGCTTCGGTCCGTGCCGAAGGGTGATCTTGAGGCGGCGGATGCCTACGGCATGCATGGCTGGCGCAAATTCCGCCGGGTGATCTGGCCGACGATGATGCGGCTGGCCTGGCCCGCCTATACGAATGAAGCGATCTTCATGTTCCACGCGACGACGCTGGTCTACTTTTCCGGCTTCCCGGCTTTTTCGCAAATGGGGGATTCGCTTTATTATGCGACCTATTTCGCATCAAAAACCTTCAACCCTTTCATCGCCTATCCGGTGATTGCCGCATACTTCATCTGTCTGACAATGCTGGTGATTTTCAGCTATGGACTGGTCAACACCTACTTGAACCGCCACCTGCCGCAAAACATGCGCACCAAAATTCGCTTGCGTCCGCAGGTGATCCGATAGTATCTTTGTTTTGATCAAATTCACCAGGCGTCTGTCTGGACTGCGTTGATGCGGCGTTCGCACCTGACTTCCGGGACGGATGGGATTGGTTGTAACGGGAGAAAGGACCAAGGGCATGGTCCTCATCCCCGCTCCGGACCATGAGGGTCCGGCCAGCGGTGCGGATGGGATCTGCGGCCCTGGCATCGAAAGATGATGAAAGACTGGTTAAGAAAGCACCCTCAGGTGCGCACGATCCGCGTCGCTGCCGCGGATTTGAACGGGCAAGCGCGCGGCAAGCGCGTTCCGGCCCGCTTTGCGGATAAGGTTTCCATTGAAGGGACGCGCTTCCCGATGTCGGTTCTGAACCTGGACATCTGGGGCGAGGATATCGAGGACAGCCCCCTGCTGTTCGAAAGCGGTGATGCCGACGGGATCCTGAAGCCGACCGAGCGCGGCTATATGCCGATGCCCTGGCTGGAGGCACCGACCGCGCTGTTGCCGATCTGGATGTACCGCGAAAACGGCCAGCCCTATGAAGGCGACCCGCGTCATGCGCTTCGCGCCGTGGTTGACCGTTTCAAGGCGCGCGGCCTGACTCCGGTTTGCGCGGTGGAGCTGGAATTCTTCTTGATCGACGACAGCGGCAAGACGCTTCAGGTTCCGCCCAGCCCGCGGTCAGGCAAGCGCCGCAAGGCGGCCGAGATCCTGTCGATCCGTGCGCTGGATGCGTTCGACAGTTTCTTCACCGATCTTTACGACGCCTGTGAAGCGATGGACATTCCCGCCGATACCGCGATTTCGGAATCGGGTCTGGGCCAGTTCGAGATCAACCTGATGCATTGCGACGACGCGCTGCGCGCCGCCGATGATGCTTGGCTGTTCAAGATGCTGGTGAAGGGTCTGGCGCGCCGCCACGGCTTTGCCGCCAGCTTCATGGCCAAGCCTTATCCGGAATATTCCGGCAATGGCTTGCACACGCATTTTTCGGTCATCGACGCCGAGGGCAAGAACGTCTTTTCGAACGGTGGGCCGGAAGGGTCTGAACTGCTGATGAACGCCATCGCCGGCTGTCTGTGGGCGATGCATGATTCCACACTGCTGTTCGCACCGCACGCCAACAGCTACGAGCGGCTGATCCCCGAGGCGCATGCGCCGAACGCGGTCTGCTGGGCCTATGAGAACCGCACGTCGGCCATCCGCGTGCCGTCAGGCGGCGCTTCGGCACGTCGGATCGAGCATCGCACAGCAGGGGGCGACGTGAACCCCTATCTGATGCTTGCGGGTATCCTGGGGGCCGCACTGATCGGCATCGAGGAAAAGATGACGCCGCCGCCGCCGATCACCGGCAACGCCTATGCGCTGGACCTGCCACTGATCCCCGACACCTGGGCGGAGGCGATTAATGTCTTTGAGAAGAGCGACAAGATGAGCCGCATCTTCCCGAAGGAACTAATTGCCAACCTGGTGATGACCAAGCGTCAGGAACTGCATTACATGGCGGAACTGACCCCCAGCGAGCAGACCGAGATCTATCTCGATTCTGTATGACCCAGATTCACCGCCCCTTGCACATATGCGGGGGGCGGGCTTACCTTGGTCAAACCCCAAAAAAGAGTTTTTCATGCTTATCGGCATACTGCAAACCGGCCAATCGCCCGAAGCACTTCGGGACGACATGGGCGACTATCCTGACTTCTTCCGCGAGCTTCTGGCCAACAGAGGCTTGCAGTTCCGCACCTATCATGTGGAAAACATGCAGTTCCCAGTGTCAGTCCATGACTGCGACGGTTGGTTGATCACCGGATCGCGTCACGGGGCATACGAAGACCACCCGTTCGTAAAGCCGCTGGAAACCTTCATCCGCAAGGCAATGGATGAAAAAGTGCCGCTGGTCGGCATCTGCTTTGGCCATCAGATCATCGCACAGGCGATGGGTGGCAAGGTCGAACGCCATGACGCCGGCTGGGCTGTTGGCCCGCAGGAATATGATTTCGACGGCCAGACCATCAGGCTGAACGCCTGGCATCGTGATCAGGTAACGGAACGGCCCGAAGGGGCCGAGGTTTGCGCCTCGAACGAGTTTTGTGAAAACGCGGCGCTGATCTATGGTGATCAGGCCCTTACAATTCAGGCGCATCCTGAATTCAAGGATGAATTCATCGACGGGCTTTTGCGCACCCGCGCGCCCGGTCTGGTGCCGCCAGACGTGATGGCAGAAGCCGCTGCGAAACTTGGCCATGACAACGATGCCGCCGCAATCGCTGACCGCATCGCAGAATTTTTCAAGAAACCCCGCAACTGAACAACAGTGTGATTTATGTCCGACTGGACCCAGAAGCTACCGGAAGCGGCCCGCAATTATATTGATGGGCGTCGTATCGACGAAGTGGAATGCATCGTCAGCGACATTGCCGGTGTGGCGCGCGGCAAGGCCATGCCCGCGTCGAAATTCGCCAAGCAGAAAAGCTTTTTCCTGCCCAATTCGATCTTCCTGCAAACGATCACCGGCGAATGGGCGGATAACCCTTTGGGCGATTTCACCGAGCCGGACATGACGTTGGTGCCCGACTATTCCACCACCGTCGCTTCGCCCTGGGCCAAGGATCCGACGCTGCAGGTCATCCATGACGTGATCGACGCCGACGGCAACATGGTGCCCACGGCACCGCGCAATGTGCTGAAGCGCGTGATCAAACTGTTTGACGACATGGGCCTTGTGCCGGTCGTGGCGCCCGAGATGGAATTCTTTCTGGTCGCCCGCAATATCGACCCGAACCTGCCGGTGATCCCGCCGATGGGCCGCTCGGGCCGTCGTGCGGCCGCCAAACAGGCCTATTCGCTGTCGGCGGTTGATGAATATGGCCAGGTCATCAACGATATCTATGATTTTGCCGAAGCCCAGGGCTTTGAGATTGATGGAATCCTTCAGGAAGGCGGGTCCGGCCAGATCGAGATCAATCTGGCCCATGGCGACCCGATCAAGCTGGCGGACGAGATCTTTTTCTTCAAGCGGCTGATCCGCGAGGCGGCCCTGCGCCATGACTGCTATGCCACCTTCATGGCCAAGCCGATTGAGGGCGAGCCGGGATCGGCCATGCATATCCACCATTCGATCGTCTCGAAGGCCACGGGAAAGAACATCTTTTCCGACGGCAAGAAGGAAACCCCCGAGTTCCTGCACTTCATCGGCGGGATGCAGAAATACCTGCCGGCGGTGATCGCGCTGCTGGCACCTTACGTGAACAGCTACCGCCGGTATGTGCCGGGCTTTGCCGCACCGATCAACGTCGAATGGGGCCGTGACAACCGCACCACCGGGCTGCGTGTGCCGGTATCGCCGCCGGCGGCGCGCCGCGTGGAAAACCGGTTGGCGGGAATGGACTGCAATCCCTATCTGGGGATCGCCGCCAGCCTTGCCTGTGGCTATCTGGGACTGAAGGAAAAGATCGCCCCGCGCGACGAACGCACCATCGAATTCACCGCGTCCGATGATGAGAGTCCGCTGAACCTTGGCGATGCGCTGGATATTCTGGCCGAGTGCGAGCCGATCCGTCAGGTGCTTAGCCCGGAATTCTGCCAAGTCTACGAATCGGTCAAGCGCAACGAATTCAAAGAGTTCCAGCAGGTCATCAGCCCGTGGGAACGCGAGCATCTGTTGTTGAACGTCTAAGGCCGCCTCATGAACCTGCTTTATGCGAACGACAAGGCGGGGGAATACCCCGCCAGCTATTATGCTGCGACGGCGGCCCCTTTGGCGCGGTTTCCGGCCCTAAAGGGGGCGGCGCGTGCCGATGTGTGCATCATTGGCGGCGGCTATACCGGCCTGTCAGCGGCATTGCATCTGGCGCAGCGCGGCATGGATGTGGTGCTGATCGAGGCGCACCGGGTGGGCTTTGGCGCATCTGGGCGCAACGGCGGACAGGTGGGATCGGGCCAAAACCAGGATCAGGACTGGCTGGAAAAGACAGTAGGACGCGATCAGGCCCGCAAGCTGTGGGATCTGTCGCTGGAAGCGGTGGGCATGGTCAAATCGCTGATCCGCGACCATGACATGCCTTGCACCTTTCACCCCGGCATTGCCCATGCCTGCTGGACCGACGCCGAAGTGACCCATGCCCGCCACTATGCCGAAAAGCTGGCGCGCGACTATGGATATGAGCAGATCACGCCACTGGACCGCGCGGGCCTGCAAGCGATCCTGCCGTCGGCCGTTTACAAGGGCGGCGATATCGACCGGGGCGCGGGCCACGTTCATCCGTTGAACTTTGCCATCGGACTTGCGCAGGCGGCTTACAAGGCGGGCGCCCGCATCCACGAGGGCGAACCGGTCCTGAAAATCACCCACGGGGCTAAGCCCGTGGTGGAAACCGCGTCGGCCCGGGTGGAATGCGATCATCTGATTCTGGCCTGCAACGGCTATCTGGGCGACCTGAACGATCAGGTCGCGGCGCGGGTCATGCCGATCAACAATTTCGTCATTGCGACCGAGCCGCTGGGCGCCCGGTCGGCCGATGTGCTGCGCGAAAACGTGGCGGTGGCGGATACGAAGTTCGTGGTGAACTACTGGCGAATGTCGGAGGACCAGCGGCTGTTGTTCGGGGGCTGCGAAAGCTATGGCTACCGCTTTCCGGAAATCGCGCAGGCAGTGCGCAAGCCGATGCTTAGGATCTATCCGCATCTGGCCGATGTGAAGATCGACTATGCCTGGGGCGGCACGCTGGCGATCACCGTGAACCGCATGCCCTGCTTTGCGCGGCTCGCGCCCAATGTCCTGTCGGCGTCGGGCTATTCCGGTCACGGGGTGGCGATGGCCACACTGGCCGGGCGGCTATTGGCCGAGGCGGTGGCGGGTCAGGCCGAACGGTTCGACGTGATGGCCGCCGTGCCGACGCATCGCTTCCCCGGCGGGCCAAGGGCGCGCTGGCCATTGCTAGCGCTTGCGATGACATGGTTCAGCTTACGCGACCGGTTGGGGTTTTAGGGGCATTTGTCACAATTTTCATAGAAGTCTTTGTTAACTTCAGCTACAGAAAAACTGAATAAGACTTTCAGAAAAGGTGAGGCATGGCCCCCAATACCCTGACCTGTGATGGCGCGCCCAACGTCTATGATGCCGAACCAATTCCGGATCAGGCCCGCGCCGAAATAGAGCGGTTGCTGTGTTCTGGGGATCTTTTCCGCTATACCGCACCAGAGGCTTCGCCGGTGGCGCTGCTGGAACAGGAATTCGCCGGCCTGCTGGGCGCGCGCTATGCGCTTGCCGTTTCGTCCTGCTCGGCGGCCTTGTTCCTGTCTTTGAAGGCGCTTGATCTGCCGAAGGGCGCACGGGTGCTGATTCCGGCCTTCACCTTTGCCGCCGTGCCTTCGGCGGTAATCCATGCCGATTGCGTACCCGTCCTGTGCGAAGTGGGCGCCAATTTCCGCATCGACATCGGCGATTTCGCCGAACGGCTGGAAGGCGACATTGCCGCGGTGCTGATCAGCCATATGCGCGGCCATACGTCCGACATGGATGCGATCATGGCCTTGTGTGATGCCAGGGGCATTCCGGTGCTCGAGGATGCGGCCCATTCGCTGGGCACGCTATGGAGCGGGAAGAACATCGGCACCATCGGCAAGGTCGGGTGTTTTTCCTTCCAGTCCTACAAGCTGGTGAATGCCGGAGAGGGCGGGATTCTGGTGACGGATGATCCCGAAATTGCCGCGCGCGCGGTGATCATGTCGGGGGCATATGAACATAACTGGAAGAAGCATGCGGGGCTTCAGAACAGCTTCACGCACTGGCAAAACCGGCTGCCGCTTTACAACATGCGCATGCAGAACCTTTCGGCGGCGGTGATCCGCCCGCAATTGCCGCTGGTCTGGGATCGGGTCGAGGCGGGGCGCCGCAATCATGATCATGTGGCCAGCCGGCTGAACCGATCCGATTGGCTGGATGTGCCGTCGCCGCTGCCGCAGGAAGAACGCGCGCCCGATAGTCTGCAATTCAACCTGATCGGCCAGTGGTCGGACGCCGAGGCCCGCGCCTTGCAGGATGCGGCGAAGGTGCTTGGCATTTCAGTGCAGATCTTCGGCCTGTCGGAGGACAATGCCCGCGCCTTCTGGAACTGGAAGTTCATCGGCGACATCCCGGATATGCCCAAGACCCGCGCCATGCTGATGCGGGCCTGTGATCTGCGTCTGCCCGCGCGGCTGAAACCGGCCGAACTGAATTATATCGCGGACGCGATCCTGAGTGCTGTGGATCAGGTGAAAGCCGCCCGCACAAACGCCGCCTGAAAGACAAAAGCGAGGGGCCAGCCCCCATCTTTGAACGGCTTCAGGCGGCGATCACCCTTAGGCCGCCGCGCAGCCACGGGTGGTCGGTCAGCACCGGTGTCACGATCATCCCGGCAAGCAGCAGACGCAGCCGCGCGGCGATGTCGGCGGGCATCATTCCCAGAACATCGCGCCGCGCGGTAAGGGCGATGCGGCGGGTCAGGGGCGGCATCGGCAAAGGGTGCAGTTCTACCCGGTCACGAAAACGCGCGGCGTGAAGAACGGCAAGCGGGGTGAGGATCGTCCACCCTGACCCGGCTGCCACCATCGCCATGATCGAATGGTAGCTGTCGAGTTCGAACCGGTGGCCGGGACGGACGCTGTGACGGGCGAGCGCGTCGGCAATCTGGCGGCCCATATGGTGGCGCGCGGTGTAAAGGATCAGCGGCAGGTCGGGCGCGAAGGGCTGCAACCCCTGCCCTTTCGGCAAGACCGCGACGAACGGTTCCTCGAGCAGGCGGTGGACCTCGTGGGTGTCTGTCGCCCCCCCCAGATCTGCGGCAACGATCATGTCAAGCGACCGGTCAGCCAGCCCGTCCTGCAGGCGGTGGCTTGGACCGGTTTCCAGAAGGAACTGGCAGCCCGGCCATTCGCGGCCAAGGTCCGACAAAAGCTGGGGCGTCACTTCGGCCTCGAAATCCTCGATGAACCCTAGCCGGAAGCTGGACAGGCCCGAAAGGCCCGCCAACCCGATCGCGGCGCGGGCGGCGGCGAGTTCGTTGAGGATGGCCTGTGCGTGGCGCTGGAACCTGTCACCGGCGGGGGTCAGGCGGAATGGCCGCTGAGAGCGGTCCAGCAGTGCGGCGCCAAGCGCCCCTTCAAGCGTCGAAATCTGCTGACTGATCGCCGAGGCAGAGGCGGAAAGCCGCTTGGCCGCGCCTTGCACGGTGCCTTCTTCGGCGACGGCAAGAAAGGCTTCGATCGCCCAGAGCGTGATGCGGCCCGATGCGTCAGACATCGTTCACCTTCGCGACGCCTGGATCACAACCGCGAAAGTCTGGCCTGCAGTTCGGCAAGCTGTTTCTTAATCGCGGCAAGATCTTCGTCTTCGCGGCTCTTGGATTTGGGCTTGGCTACCTCTTCTTCCGAGTCGGGGGCGGGACCAGTGGCACCGGGGAGATTGCCCATCATCGACTTTAGGAAGGCCTGCTGCTGGCGTTGCAGCGCGTCAAACCCCGGCATCGCAGCCATGGGATTGGGCAGATGCGAGAATTGTTCCATCAGTTTCGACTGGCCGGTGCGCAACATGTCGAAAGAGGCGGCCAGAAACTGCGGCACCACGCTTTGTGCGCTGGTCGTGTAGCTGCGCACCAGATCGGTCAGCACATCGACCGGAAGCACGCTTTCGCCACGGCTTTCATGTTCGGCGATGATCTGCAGCAGATACTGGCGCGTAAGATCGTCGCCGGTTTTCAGATCGACGATCTGCACCTCGCGCCCGGCGCGGATAAAGGCCGCGATGTCTTCCAGCGTCACATAGTCGCTGGTTTCGGTGTTGTAGAGCCGTCGGCTGGCATAGCGCTTGATCAGCAAGGGCTTCTTGTCGTCCGCCATCGGTTCCTCCCCAGGATTTCTTTTGGCACTGCGGCAAGACTAAGCTGCAAGTGCGAACAAACACAACAAAAGAAAAAAGGCGGGCCCCGGGGTCCGGGGTCCGCCTGATCGTCTGTCCAGCCGGGGAAGGGCCGGATCAGGTCATCACTTGGCCGCGGCTGCGGCTTTCTTGGCAACGTTGGTCACGTCGGCGGTGGCCTTCTGCACGGCGGCAGCGGCATCTTCCGAAGCGGTCTTGCCAGCGGCGAGCATCATTTCGACGGTGTCCATCTGGACTTTCTTCGCCACTTCAGCGAAGGCGGCCAGGTTTTCAGCAGCCATTTCGGCAGCAGCCGAAGCGAAGTCGCTGAAAGCTTTGGTGTAGTCGGCGGGCTCTTCCTTGACCTTGGTCAGCGAACCGACCTTGGAAAGGGTTTCCTTCGCCCACTTGGACGAGATTTCGTTCGACTTTTCAGCGGCTTCCAGCGCCACTTTGGTCATCTTTTCGCCGAAAGCGGCGGTGGATTTGAAGGCGCCCTGCGCGGAGGTCGCGTCAAACGGGAAAGCCTGCATCATGTCTTGCATGACTTTGGTGAAGTCCTGGTTCTTGTTCATATCAATTCTCCTGAGCTGCGGGACAGATCCCGGTGCGCCGATGCAACATCATATACATGCTGCAGTGCAGCATTTCAAGTACTATTGCTGCGCTGCAGCGAAAATCTATCTGCGCGATGTATCAGGCGTTTGGCACTTCCGTGACATAACTGCCGGGTGCGGGCATAAGCACCGGATGCGCCGCGTCGCCCGGTGCGCGGGCGGCAATCATCTTGCCGGACCGTTCGGCAAGCCAAGCGCCCCAGCGTGGCCACCAGCTGCCCTTGTGAAATTGCGCGCCCTGCTTCCAGTCTGCGGCGCCTTTCATCGGCCCGTCGTTGGTATAGTGGCCGTACTTGTCCTTGCTGGGCGGGCTAATGATGCCCGCGATATGGCCGGATTCCGCCAGGATGAAGGTCTTGTCCTTCGATCCCATCTGCCGCACGCCCGAATAAGACCCTTTCCAGGGGGCGATATGGTCGGTTTCACAGGCGATGGCGCAGAGCGGCACCTTCACGTCCTTGAGGGAAACCTTGTGGCCAAGGATCTTGAACGTACCCTTGGCCAAGCCGTTGCCCTGACAAAGCCCGCGCAGGTATTCGATCGCCATGCGCGCGGGCAGGTTGGTGCCGTCGCCGTTCCAGTAGAGCAGATCGAAGGCCGGTGGCGCTTCGCCAAGCATGTAGCTTTTGATCGCGGGGCCATAGATGAGGTCATTGGCCCGCAGGTATGAAAAGGTGCGCGCCATGAAATATTTGTCGAGAAACCCCGAACGCTTGCATTCCGCTTCGATCCCGTCGACGAAATCGTCTTCAAGGAAAACCCCCACTTCACCGGGTTCGGAAAAATCGGTCAGGGTGGTGAAGAAGGTGGCCGAGTTCACCGACTTGTCACCCTTGTGGCGCATGAGGCCCAATGCAAGCGACAGGGTGGTGCCTGCGATGCAATAGCCCACAGCATTCACCTTGTCCTGCCCGGTGATCGCCTTGACCTGGGCAATCGCGGTCAGGAAACCGTCCTGCACATAGTCATCCATGCCGACTTCGACATAGGTCGCGTCGGGGTTCTTCCAGCTGACGACGAACAGGGTAAAACCCTGATCTACGATCCACTTGATCAGCGAATTCTGCGGCTTCAGATCCATGATGTAGAATTTGTTGATCCACGGCGGAAAGATGACCACTGGGATAGCATGGACCTTGTCCGTGGTCGGTTTGTATTGGATCAGTTCGAACATCCGGTTGCGAAACACCACCGATCCTTCGGTCAGGGCGATATTGCCCCCCACCCTGAAAGCGTCGCGGTCTGCCAAAGTCACGAGGATATCGCCTTGATTGGCTTCTATGTCCCTGACCAGGTTTTCGAGTCCCTGAACCAGGCTTTCACCTTCTGTCGCCACCGCCTTTTCCAAAGCGTCGGGATTGGTGGGCAGGAAGTTGGTGGGCGCCATCAGATCGGCCATCTGACGGACGAAATAATCGACCCGACGCCTGTCGCTTTCATCAAGCCCCTCGATGCCTTTGACTGCTTGTTCAAGTGCCGCGACATTGGTCAGATATTGGTCGCGGATCAGCCGGAAATAGGGGTGGGTCTGCCAGAGCGGGTTGGAAAAGCGGCGGTCCTTCGGGGCAGCTTCGACCGAGGCCGTGACGCCGCCTTGCGCCAGCGCCTGCTGGGCTTCGACATAATGCTGAAGGGTTTTCCCCCAATAGGCGGCCTGCTGTTCGATCAGCCTGGTCGGATCCTGCAAGGCCTCGGCCCAGAAGGCCCCCATTGCCTTGGTGTAGAGATCCGCCCCCGGCGATTCCAGCGCCGGGCTGGCCGGGCGTTTTTTTGCAAGTGCAGCAACCAACCGTTGCGACAAAGCTTCAAGACGCGCCAGATTGGCGGTCATTTTTTCAGGAAGTGCAGAAGAGTCATCAACTTTTGTTGTCATGGTAACAAATCCCCCCTACTCTCCTGCACTGCAGCATAGCTAGGCTTGCTGCATCGGGTAAAGCGGCGATTCACGTATTTGCAGGGGTAAGGTACAGTATGAAGGGTATGGCAACCTACGACTGGATGGAAAGTGTACGAAACACCAACGAATGGTTGGGCGCTTCGGCACGGGCCATGTCCTCCTACCCGGTCTGGGGTTTGGTGCCGCATCCGATGTTCAAGGTGATGTCTGCCTGGGGGCGCATCACCGAACGCTCATTTGCCCGCATGGTGATCAAGCCTGACTGGGGCATTCATACGGTCGTCGGCGCAGATGGCCGCGACCTGATGGTGCGCACCGATACGCTGGTCAGCCGTCCGTTCTGCGATCTTGTCCAGTTCCGCGTCTCGGGCCGCGAACCGATGCCGCGCCGGGTTCTGCTGGTGGCGCCAATGTCTGGCCATTATGCCACGCTGCTGCGCTCGACCGTCGCCTCGCTGCTGCCCGACTGCGATGTCTATGTGACCGACTGGAAAAATGCCCGCGACATTCCGGTGAGCGAAGGCAAATTCGATATCGAGGACTACACACTTTACCTTGTCGATTTCATGCGCCACCTCGGGCCTGACATCAACATCGTGGCCATTTGCCAGCCCGGGCCGTTGACCCTTGCCGCAACCGCCTATCTGGCCGAGGAAGACCCCGATGCCCAGCCGCGCAGCCTGACCCTGATCGGCGGGCCGATCGACCCGGACGCGGCCCCCACCGAAGTGACGGATTTCGGCCGCAGGCTGACGATGGGCCAGCTTGAACATCTGGCGATCCAGCAGGTCGGTTTCAAATTTGCCGGCGCCGGCCGTTCTGTCTATCCGGGGCTGTTGCAGCTTGCCTCGTTCATCTCGATGAACGGTGACATCCATGCCAAGGCGTTTCAGGACCAGATCGTGCGCGCCGCCCGCGGCGAGGCGTCGGAACGCGATAAGCACAACCGCTTCTACGACGAATACCTGTCGGTCATGGACATGACGGCGGAATTCTACCTGTCAACCGTTGATCGCATCTTCAAGAAGCGCGAAATCGCGACGAACAGCTTTTGTGTCGCGGGCAAACATGTCGATATCGGCAAGATCACCGATGTGGCGGTCAAGGTCGTCGAGGGCGAAAAGGATGACATTTCCGCCCCCGGCCAGTGTCTGGCGGCCCTTGATCTGCTGACCGGCCTGCCCGACAGCAAGAAGGCCAGCCATCTGGAACCCGAAGCGGGCCATTATGGGATCTTCGCGGGCAAAAGCTGGCGCAACAATATTCGCCCGCTGGTGCTTGATTTCATCGACCGTAATGCGGGCCCGCCCACCCGGACAAAGCGCCCAACGATCCGCGCGGTCTGACGCGGCCCGGCTACAGGCCTTTGATCCAGCCGACCATGGCGAAGCTGATTGGCGCGGTCATCGAGGGCGACAGGATATCCCCCGCAATCACATGCGAATAGGGATTGTCGCCCGGCCCGACCGTCTGGAGCAACAGCGTTACCGGCGCGCCCCAGCGTGCGGCCACCGCGCGGGTCGACTGCGGTGACACCACCTGATCGGCATCCGAGAACAGGAACAGGGCTGGCACCGTCACCCGGCCATAGTCCGCCGCCCCCGCGTGACGCGCCACCGCCGCCATCGGCAACAGGGCCAGCGTCGGATAACAGGTGGTCCAGTAGGTCTGGTGTCGGTCGTTCTCAGGGGCAAAGCAGCGTTCCGCCCCGGCCACGACCGGACCCCAGGCCCGCACGCCACCCAGGGTCAGAAGCCGTGACGCAAGCGGGCGCAACCCGAAATTCGGCGCGACGAAAATGATGCCCGCAACGCCCTGCACCAGATCCGGCTGCAAGGCCGCCTCGGCCGCCATCGTCCCGCCGGTCGAAGTGCCAATGACGATCACGCGGCTGCCGATCCGCCGCCCGATGGCCAAGGCCTCGGCGGTATCGCGAACCCAGTCCTGCACCGTCGGCCCGGCAAGGCGCGGCCCCCCAAGCCCGTGCCCGGCATAGCGCGTGTAGAACAGGTTTGCCCCTAGCGCCCCGGCAACCAGATCCGGCACTGGGCGGATTTCCTCTGATGTGGCGGAAAAACCATGAAGGTAGACCACGGCCAAGTCAGTTCTGGCCCCCTTCGCCCCGGCCCAGACAATACGCTTTTCCGTACCGGGTGTTATACCGGCGACCTTCGCCTCCTCTGCCGCCAGATAGCGATCCAAATCGGCCGGCAGCGCGGCCGCATCAAACCGCGCTACCAGATCGACCGGTTCACGCGGACCGAACGCCAGCAGTAGACCGATCCCGGCACACAGCGCCAACAGCCCGACAAGAACCCTACGCATGATCCGCCCTCCGCAAGACTTTCTCGACCGTCGCCGCGATCAGCCGCAGGCAATCGGGCGTGGAAAAGCGGTGGTCCGCCCCCTTGACCAGTGTCAGGCGGATATCCGGGCCGGACGCGTGGTTCAGCAGCCGCAGCGCTACCGGTACTGGCACATCCTCGTCCGCCGTTCCCTGCAGGAAGCGTACCGGAAAGGGCAGTGACAAGGGTTGGGTCAGGACCAGATGGTCCCGCCCCTCCTCGATCAGCTTTCGGGTGATGATGTAGGGATCGGGCGAATAGTCCGAAGGCCGCGCCACCCGCCCGGTGGTTTCCATTTCGGCGCGTTCGGCTGCTGAAAACTTCGCCCACATGTCTTCGACAAAATCGGGCGCCGCGGCAATCGTCACCAGCCCCGCCAGCTTTTCCGGATGCGCGCGTGCCATCAGCAGGGATATCCAGCCCCCCATGGAAGAACCGACCAGCACCTGCGGCCCGTCGGTCAACGTCAGGATCGCCGCCCGCGCATCTGCGAACCAGTCCCCGATGCAGCCATCCATAAAATCCCCCGACGAAGACCCGTGCCCGGAATAATCGAACCGCAGGAATCCCCGCCCTTCCGCCCGCGCCCATGCTTCCAGCGCCAGCGCCTTCTGCCCTTCCTTGTCGGATTTGAAGCCGCCCAGAAACACCACGCCCGGCCCCCGGCCCGGGGTGCGGTCATAGGCAAGGCGCCGCCCTTCGGGTGTGGTCAGAAAAGAAGTCATGTCCGTCTCCTCTTTCATCTTGGCCTGAATACTCCCGGGGGTGCGGGGGTGGAACCCCCGCCCGTTGACTTCCCGCGCATGATTGACGAATAAGGCGCGACATGACCCGCAACCGGGCGCACCCGTAGGCGCCAAACCGACGAGGAGACGGCCCATGGCCCAGATTTCCCTGACATTCCCCGATGGCAACCAGCGCAGCTTCCCGCGCGGCATTACCCCCGCCGAAGTGGCCGCCGCCATCGCCCCGTCCCTGGGCAAGGCTGCCATATCGGCCAACGTCGACGGCAAGCATTTCGATCTGCAATGGCCGATCAATGCAGACGCCGCCATCGCGATTCACACGATGAAGGACGAGGCACAGGCGCTTGAACTCATCCGGCACGACTTTGCCCATGTGATGGCCCGCGCCGTCCAGAAGCTTTGGCCCGAGGTCAAGGTTACCATCGGCCCGGTGATCGAAAACGGCTGGTATTATGACTTCGACCGCGACGCCCCCTTCACCCCCGAAGATCTGGGCGCCATCGAAAAGGAAATGCGGGCGATCATCAACGAACGCGACCCGGTGAAAACCGAGGTCTGGGACCGCTCACGCGCCATCGCCCATTATGTAGCCAAGCACGAACCCTTCAAGGTCGAGCTGATCGAGGCGATCCCCGGTGACGAACCCTTGCGTATGTACTGGCACGGCCACTGGCAGGATCTGTGCCGGGGTCCGCATCTGCAGCACACCGGCCAGCTTCCCGCCGACGCCTTCAAACTGATGTCGGTCGCAGGTGCCTATTGGCGTGGCGACCACCGCAACAAGCAGTTGCAGCGCATCTACGGCGTCGCCTTCAAGAACCGCGACGACCTGAAGGCCTACCTGACCATGCTGGAAGAGGCCGCCAAGCGCGACCACCGCAAACTTGGCCGCGAGATGGAACTGTTCCACCTTCAGGAAGAAGCGCCGGGCATGATCTTCTGGCACCCGAACGGCTGGAGCATCTACCGCACGCTGGAAGATTACATGCGCCGCCGCCAGCGCGCCGCCGGCTATAAGGAAATCAAGACCCCGCAGGTGGTGGACCGCGTCCTTTGGGAACGGTCGGGCCATTGGGAAGCCTACCGCGAAAACATGTTCATCGTCGAAGTGGACGAAGAAGGCGCCAAGGAAAAGCGCATCAATGCGCTGAAACCGATGAACTGCCCCTGCCATGTTCAGGTCTATAATCAGGGCCTGAAATCCTACCGCGACCTGCCCTTGCGGCTGGCCGAATTCGGATCCTGCCACCGCTACGAATCCTCGGGGTCAATGCACGGGCTGATGCGGGTTCGGGGGTTCGTGCAGGATGACGCGCATATCTTCGCCACTGTCGATCAGCTTGAATCCGAATGCGTGGGATTTCTGGCCCTGCTTTCGTCGGTCTACAAGGATCTTGGCTTCGAAAAATTCGAAATCAAGCTGTCTACCCGCCCCGAAGTGCGCGTGGGATCGGACGAGGTCTGGGACAAGGCCGAAAGCGCATTGGCCAAAGCCATCGAAACGGCGGGCTATCCCTATCAGATCAACCCCGGTGACGGGGCCTTCTATGGGCCAAAGCTGGACTTCAAACTGACCGACGCGATCGGTCGCGAATGGCAGTGCGGCACCTTCCAAGCCGACTTCAACCTGCCCAACCGCCTGGGTGCCGAATATGTGGGCGAGGACGGGGCAAGGCATATGCCGGTAATGCTGCACCGCGCCATCCTTGGATCGTTCGAGCGGTTCATCGGCATCTTAATTGAAAACCACGCGGGCAAGTTGCCCCTGTGGCTGGCGCCCCGGCAGGTGGTTGTCGCCTCGATCGTTTCGGACGCGGACGCATATGTGAACGAGATCGTCGCCGATCTGCGCGCCAAGGGCATCCGTGCAGAAGCCGACACCCGCAACGAGAAGATCAACTACAAGGTGCGTGAACATTCGGTCGGCAAGGTTCCTGTAATATTTGCCATCGGCATGAAGGAAGTCGAGGAGCGTTCTGTTTCAATCCGCCGTCTGGGCGACACGAAAACTGAAACAGTTGCCATCACCGAGGCGGTGGCGGCCCTTGTGGTGGAAGCGACGCCGCCCGATCTGGCCTGAGGCCCAACGAACTGTATCAAAAAGAAAAAGGGCGCGGCTGCCAGCTGCGCCCTTGGCTTTTCGAGTATGCCCTGAATAGAATACCCCTTACCCGGGTCCATCACGGCCCCGTGGGCCACAGGCTCGTGAATGGCATTTGAACATCCGGCCGGTCTAGTTTGCCCTTGTCGAATGTGACCGGCACCGAAACACAAACAAGGGAAGAAACAATGTCCAACATGATGAAAACGCTTGCCGTCGCTGGCAGCCTTGCTGCCGCTCTTGCCGGGCAGATCGCTGGCCCCGCATCGGCAGAAGAAGCGAAGGAAAAGTGCTTTGGCGTCGCCCTGGCGGGCCAGAATGACTGCGCTGCCGGTGCCGGCACCACCTGTGCAGGCACATCGAAAGTCGACTATCAGGGCAATTCCTGGAAGCTGGTTCCCGCCGGAACCTGCGCCACGATGGAACTGCCAGACGGCCGCATGGGCGCGCTCGAGGCGCTGGACCGCGACCTGCCACAGGGCTGACCCGCACAAGGTTTCCTTGGCAGCCGCCGGGGAAACCAAGCCGACAACCTGAACGGAGCGCCTGACGAATGCTGGACGCCACCCACCGCAATCCTTTGCCCGCCCGCCCGGGCGTTGGCTACAAGCCCCAGCACTTTTCCAACATTCTGGAGGGGGCAGAGCCAGTAAAGTGGCTGGAGATCCATGCAGAAAACTACATGGGGGCCGGAGGCCGCCCTTTGGCGCAATTGCGCCATCTGGCCGAACGCTTTCCGGTGTCGGTGCATGGTGTGGGCCTGTCGATCGGCGGCGAAGGGCCGCTGGACCGAGATCATCTGGCGCGGCTGAAACATCTTTGCGACTGGCTGAACCCGGCCAGCTTTTCCGAACATCTGGCCTGGTCCACACATGACAGCGAATTCCTGAACGATCTTTTGCCGGTGCCCTATACTTTGGAAACCCTGAACCGCGTCGCCGATCATATCGACGAGGTGCAGTCGGTGGTCGGGCGCCGGATGCTGTTGGAAAACCCCTCCGTCTATGTGAACTTTGCCGAGAGCGAGATCGACGAGGTCGATTTCCTGTCCGAAATCGGCCGGCGCACCGGCTGCGGGCTGCTGCTGGATGTGAACAACGTTTACGTCAGCAGCACCAACCGCCAGACCGACGCAAACCTGTATATCGACCGGTTCCCCCATGATCTGGTCGGGGAAATCCATCTGGGCGGCCATGACGAAGATCGGGACGATACGGGTGCTCCGCTGTTGATCGACAGCCACGGCTGCCAGGTCGTTGACCCGGTCTGGGCGCTTTACGAACGCACGATCCACATTGGCGGGGCCAGGCCGACACTGATCGAATGGGACAACGATGTGCCAAGTTGGCCCACGCTTGCCGCAGAGGCGGCGCGTGCCGCCCGCATCCTTGACAAGGTGCCGGCATGCGCCTGACGGCTTTTCGCAACGCGGTCCTTGATGCGTCGCTCGGCACGCCCGACGGCATTACCGACCCCCAAGGCCGCCCTGCAGGCCGCCGCTTCAACGTCTATCGCAACAACGTCACCGTGGGCCTGACCGAGGCCCTGCGCCAGTCGTTTCCGACGATCCTGAAGCTGGTGGGGGATGAATTCTTCACCGCCCTGGCCATCGAACACTTGCGCGCCCACCCGCCGACGTCGCCCCTGATGATGTTTTACGGCGCGGCGATGCCCGAGTTTCTGGCCCGTTTCGCCCCGGTGCAGCATCTGGCCTATCTGCCCGATGTGGCGCGCCTGGAACTGGCGCTGCGCCATGCCTATCACGCCGCCGATGCCGCCCCGGTTCCGGCAGAGCAGCTGCAATCCCTGCCGCCCGAACGCCTGATTGCGGCACGCATCGCCTTTGCACCCGCCTTGCGTATCATACGGTCTGACTGGCCCGTACACGGAATCTGGGCCGCCAACATGCGCGGTGCCGAGCCCCCGAAAGCGGCGCGCCCGGAAGATGTTCTGATCACCCGCCCGGCCTTCGACCCCGAACCTGTGCGCCTGCCAGAAGGGGCCGCCGGTTTCATCGCCGCGCTGCAGGCGGGCCAGACCTTTGGCGATGCGTTCGACGCTGCCGGGACGTTCGACCTGACCGCCACGCTTGGCCTTTTGCTTTCCGGCGCGGCCATCACCGACATCATCGAGGATTGACCGTGACCCCCTACCTTTCGCACTACGACCGCGCCGCGCATCTGCTGGCGCGGCTGGCGCCGGCTGCCCTTGCGCTACTGGCACGTTTCGCTTTTGCCGCCGTGCTGGCCGGCTATTTCTGGAATTCCGCGCGCACCAAACTTGGCGAGGGGCTGCTTGGCTTTCTGCGCCCGTCGGACGGGGCCTATATTCAGATCTTCCCAAAGACGGTCGAGGCCGCGGGTTATGACATCAGCCAGCTTGGCCTGTTCCATTGGGCGGTGGCCGAGGCTGGGATGCTTGCCGAACTGATCCTGCCGCTTCTGCTGATCCTTGGGTTGTTCACCCGGCTTGCGGCGCTTGGCATGGTCGGCTTCACCTTCGTGCAAAGCCTGACAGACATCTATGGCCACGGCGTGGGAGGCGACGATCTGGGGCGCTGGTTCGACGCGGCTTCGGGCGCACTGATCTGGGATCAGCGGACGCTTTGGATGACCCTGTTCCTGACCCTGTTTCTGGTTGGCGGCGGCCCGATTTCACTGGACCGGCTGCTGGCGCGGCGGCGCTGTTAGGGCATGTCGGGCATCGATTCTTCAAAATCCTTGATTTTTCCTGGGAATCGACGATCATTTCGGCTGCGGACAAAGCCTTTCCTACCGCCTCCCTGATCATGGGGCAGCCGGAAGATCCGAAAGACCTGGCTGCACGACGTCCGGCAATCGCGCCGGATAAGATCAATGAGGGAGTAAGGCGGATGGCCACCGGCACCGTAAAATGGTTCAATACGACAAAGGGATTTGGCTTCATTGCCCCGGATGGCGGCGGGACGGACGTGTTTGTCCACATCTCCGCGGTCGAGCGGGCGGGGCTCAAGACCCTCAACGACAATCAGAAAATCGCCTACGAGCTTCAGTCTGGCCGCGATGGCCGGTCATCGGCAAGCGATCTGCGACTGCTTTAAACCACTGCGGGTTCGCTCCCCCTTGGACGGCGCCTTCGGGCGCCGTTTTCATGCGCGGGCCCCAGCGGGCCATCGGCGGATTTTCCCCACCATCGGCGGAAATCCGGCATCCGCCGCCCGGATTGTTTCCTTTATCTTGACCAGTGGCGACGCAGACTTTAGCCCAAATGCACCACCTGCTTTTTGGTGGAATGCGAATAAACGCGTGGGGGCGATATGAGCATCGATGAGACACTTGTCCGCCGTCTATCGGCGGAGACCGGAGAGCGTTTGCTTGACCGTGCGCGGGGCGGTCGGGTGAAGGCCTTGCAAAGCATCCGCCATTTCGTGGTGACCTTGACCCGTGACGGGGCACGAACCTGGGAAGAGACGTTCGAAGAACCACCCACCGTCGGCCAGATTGCGGCGCGGGCGGGGAATGACGTCTTCGTGGTTTCGGTCAGGCTGCAACACCGGGCGCGCACGTCGCGGCTGGCGGCGGCGATTGCGGCTGAATAATCAACGGGTTAGGGCGGCCTCGATGGTGTCGTCCCAACCCAGATGCCAGCCGTCGGCGCGGATCAGCGGGCGCTTCATCACCGTGGGCTGGGCGGCGATCTGCGCCTCGGGTTCCGACATCTTGAGGAAATCGGAAAACCCCCGGTAGGTGGTCGACTGTTTGTTGATCACCCGGTCGCCGAATTCCGTCACGATTTCAAAGATTTCCGCCGGGGTCAGCGGGTCTGCCCGCACGTCGCGGAAGGTGACGGATTTGCCCGCCGCCGCGAGCGATTTGAGCGCCTTTTTGCAGGTGTCGCAGGTGGAGATGCCGTAAAGGATCATCGGTTTTGTCCGGTTTTTGAACGTATGGATAACGTATGGCAAACGTATGGATTTCGTCCATACGCCAAAGCGCCGCCCCCGGCAACGGCGGGCGGGGATCGGCGTAAGGAAGTGTTAACCTTGATCGGGCACAGAGGGGCATGTCGCGCTACATCCGCCCCAGCCGCCCCGGTGCAACCCTGTTCTTCACGGTGGTCTTGGCCACGCGCGGATCGGATCTGTTGGTCCGTGAGATCGAGGCGCTTCGGCAGGCCGTGCGGGCGACGCGCGCCGAACGGCCGTTCGGAATTGACGCATGGGTGGTCTTGCCCGACCACATGCATTGCGTGTGGACATTGCCCGAGCGGGATTCGGATTTTTCAACGAGGATGGCCGCGATCAAGGCGCGGTTCACCCGGGGCGTCCGTAGGGCGGGCTTCAGCCCGCCATCCACTTTGCCGGTTGTGCAATCGGGGCGTTATGCCGGGCTGAAGCCCGGCCTACGGCTGGGCAAACGGGAAGTCGCCGTCTGGCAGCGCCGGTTTTGGGAACACCATATCCGCGATGACAGCGATTGGGCGAACCATATCCGCCCACATTCTCCAAGTAAGTCGCTGATTTCGCTGTCGTAATCGTGATATTTCGCATATAAATCATGGCGTTGACGGCTGCGAGGGGCGCGTTTCATGGATCACCTGGAGGGTGCGGGCTTGGCGCGGGGAGATCGGGTTGATTTCGAC
>CANJQT010000039.1 GCA_947476475.1 Paracoccaceae bacterium
CAATTCCGACTTGCGCTCCCTTTACGTCGACCTTGAAAACCTTAGTCATACAGCGCTCGTGAGCTGGATGAACGACCCGGTCCGAAACATAAGAGTAGTAGTTTTCGGTTCGAGCGACTGCGAGCCTTGACGTCATGTCGGCTGCTTCAAGCTTGTCCATGAAGCTGTTTACTGCATCCGCGGAATTGAGTTTCAACTTCATCCCAGCTTCAATTATCACTTCATCGCGCACTATTTTTCTCGAGATGTCATGGTTTCCAGGGCAGATAAAGAATCGATCTCGCGAGACATTGGAAGCATCCAAGATGGGCTGTATAATTGTGGCGTCCGCATTAGTGAAATGTGAAGCATCTTCACCCGTTAGCACCAAATCACCGGTAAATGCGACCAAGTCGCATACGACGGATCGATTCTCACACAGGCTCTTTATGTCCGCGGCCATCGCTTTGATGACCACTGACAGGTTAGCACTGTTGGTCGGATGCCAGTGGGCGTCGGAGAAGTGAAGTAGCGTAATCTTCGGCATAGAAACCTCATGAGACTTTCCTGCCCACCCTTCACAGAAAGCAGCACCGGTTCAAGCAGAAGTTGTGTCCTATCCTCTGGGAAGGGCAGATCACAATTGTCGTTGTCGTTGTCGTTGTCGCTTGGGACGAACGGACTTAGGCCAGTGAAATGACTTCGTCAAAGGCACCCAAACTTCAGGTCAGCACTGTTCGACGTGTGCATCCGGTGGTCTAGGGTTTGGCCCAAGGATGGCGCTTTTGTCTTCAACTACGGACGACAGCCTTCCGCCCTTCGCGACCTGCTCTGGAACGAAGAGCTTCGCAGCAGCAGTTCGCCTTGGTCGAGCAGGCTAGTTCGCCGACAGACCTGACAAGATAGCAGTCCCAACGAGTGCTTTGACGCTTGGAAATTTGAGCAAAGGGTTGCCTATCGAGACAGATTCGCTCTTGTGACTTGTGGCAGATCTTCCCGTCCTGGTTCGCGTTCTGGGCTAGCAGGAATCTCAGCAAGAGGAAACCGTGAGGTCGAAAGGGGCTTGCCTGAGTGCCGAACGTCCTTATCGTCTGACACTGCTTGGTTCGCATTGTGGAGCTGCATGATGTTCTATCACCTGTCCGCAAGTGTGGGGTCGGGGAAGACCAAAGCAGTATTCGACTATTTTCATGACCATCTGAATGTTGGCTATTTGTTCGTTTGCCCTACGAACGAGCTTTGCGAAGAGGCATACCGGCGCCTTCTACAGACTCTAGTGGACCGCCCCGCGTACTCGAGTGGCAACAATTTGCGCCTGATAAATGGCGATAACGTGGACGGTCTTGTGTTCCCTACTGCGCTGGAGGCATGCCGACAATACGATCCATCCACGCCGCCGATTTTGATCATCACACGCCCAACTCTTCTGTTTCTGTGCGAAACGCTCTCGGATCATGAGAAGGTCAATTTTGAAGTCTTCATTGACGAAGGTATGACGCCAATTGAGCAAATCCAGTTTGCGCCAAGTGATAAGCAGCCGTTTTTGGAAAGGTTCTTGATCGGGAAACGAGGGCTGACCACTGCTGCCTCGGGTCAGAGAGAAATCTTGGAAATTGTAGCACGCGACCCTAGAGGAATGAATGCTCGAGGTTTAGGCGAACTGGCTGTTCCGGAGTTCAGGGAAATTTGTCGATGGGTCGTGTCGGAGAACTACGACGCTTTCGTTTTCGAAGGAGGAAGAGAAATTGAAGCAATCGGGGTATTGGCTCCTAGGAAATTACAACGATTTCGAAACGTTACGATGATCGTTGCGGCTTTCGATCTGACGTTGTTGCCGCGGCTTTGGGAGAGCCTCTACGGGGTCAGATTTGAGGCTTGGCCGCATGCTAAGGGTTTATTTGATACACATACGGAGAAGGGGCCATACATCACTTTGCACTATCTACTCCATCCCGATGACCTGCCGAGCAAGCAAAATCTCCACAGAAACGCGGAGACGGGCGAGCCTGACGAGAGAGACCCCAGGCTTCGAGTGGTCTATGCTTTAGCTAAACAGGTGAACGCAATGTTCCCTGACGGGAGCTTCTGTTGGGCTGCGAACAACCCTTTCATGAACGAAGATGAAGTGCTTGAGGGTCGGCGCATGCCGACTATGTCGGCAGGTTTGGATGAATTCAGGCGTTTCGACAATGTGGTTTCACTTGTTGCAATAAATCCGAAGCCTTGGGTTCAGAGAGCAATCAAAGAAGTCTTCGCATTGGAGGGCGATGAAGTTTTCGAGCTTTGGAGATTCGGACCGACTTACCAAACGATAGGGCGATGCTCGCTCCGCGACCGTGAGAGCCACAGGCCAATCAATGTCGTTGTTCTCTCGCGCCAGTGCGCGGAACGACTCCAAGGCTTGTTTGTAGGGGCGCAGATAGCGGGTCAGTGCACAAACATGACAAGGCTGTCACATGGAAATGCGGCGGGGCGGCCAGCATCGGGTCACGGCGGAATGCGCTATACCAGTGCGGACAACACCGCTTACTCCAAGTACCGCGCGCGTTCAGCCAGGAACGGTGTAGAGGCGCTAACGAAAGAACTTTGGTTTGAGGACATTCGGAGGGAGCGGTTACACTAACAGGGGTAATGTGGGCTTATCTATTAAGTATTATGTTACCCCTATAGTATTTCTTACGAGTTCTGTTGTCCTAAGCACACTATAGCGTACTTAAGTACGTTAAATGAGCCTTCGCTCTATTTAAAGTATATATTTTTCAATATGTTAACAACAATATTTCTTTTTTCGTTCTGGAAAAAACTTGTTGCCGAAGGCGCCTCCAAGGAGTGCCCATTACCTGGGTTTGTCGCACTGCCACCATAAGCTTGTTTGACCGCGGCAAGCAGGTCCGACGAGCAGTTTCCAGAAATTTCTCCGGGATTTTCTGTAGGGCTGTTAGGCATTAACGAACACTCCGCCCCCCCCGGGGAGGGGGCCACTTTTTGGTTGCCCATCGTGCCACATGTTTCAAAAGCAGCGTTTTGTCGGCGCCCTTCTATCCAGCTCTGGCCCTGTTCGACGTCACTGACGCTTACCTCGTCAAGGTTAGGGTCAAGGCGTTGTATGGTCTGATTTCAAAGGATTTCTTTGGCAGATTTTGAGGCATGTTCACAGAGCTGCTTGTGAACGGTCTGCAGGGTCACTCCTTCAGAAGCTGCCAAGCGGGCAAGCCTAACGCCTGGGCGATGCGGAAGACATTGTCGATAGAGATGTTCTGTTCGGATCGTTCAACTGCGCTCAGGTAGGTTCTGTTGACGCCAGCCTCTAGGGCAAGTCCCTCCTGAGACAATCCACGTCCGGCTCGTGCAAGCCGTACGTTCTTGGCGAACACGTCGCGTAGTGGACTTTTGGGCGTTCTTTTCACGAACGCCACAATCCTCTTTGTTGGTTTTAAATCTACCTGTTATAAGATACAATCTGGTCTGAACTGATTAAACAACACTTGCACGGGGGATGGCGAATTGAACCTGTTCGACAACACACTCGAGTCCGGTTCCCTGATTGGTCTGCTCCTACTAGTCTATGCCTCAAACGTCGGGATTGAAGTGGGCCGAATTCAGAAATTGGACCCTAGCGGCGTATTTTCTGCGAGGTTGCCGCATACGGCACTTGGCACACTTTTTTTCTTCGGCGCCCTTCCATGCGCGATATGGCCTACGATCTACGTTTGGGGTTATGACGGCTGGCTAGCTGCTGTGGTGGCCTGGTTAGCTTTTCAGTTGCTAGGAGCGTGGGCGACCATCCGCCTCGGAATACGCGGGTCGTTCAGAGCGCTTCACTTGGTGCTCGGTCTCGTTGGGCTGCCGGTGGGCTACTACCTGACGTCCACAACCGCACCCTGGGCGGTGCTGTGGCCAACTTAAATCTTTCGACTATTCCCGAAAATCTAGGTGCCGATTCGTAGTCCGATGCCGAATCAGCGGTAAGACCCATTTCTCGCTGTGAGGGCGTAGCTCAGGGATAGAGCATATCGGAAATGACATTTCCTGAGTGCCATGGCGCCAGCCATGAGCACCTTGCCAAGGCTCGCCTAGAGAAGCGAATAGCAACAATGCAGCCGTTCACACCTGTAAGTGTGAACAAAGTGCATTTTCTTTGCTGAAATACGCCTTTCGGCGTACAAAGTGACCCGTAAGTCACTGACCTGTTGGAGCGGGCGATGAGATTCGAACTCACGACCCTAACCTTGGCAAGGTTATGCTCTACCCCTGAGCTACGCCCGCATCCTTAGGTGGGGGCGATTTAGTCAGTCTGGACCGGCGCCGCAAGAGGAAAAACGCAGGCCTTTGCAGAAAGTCGTCTGGGCTGCAGTTTGCGCACAGAATGCCAATGGACGCGGCCAAGCCCTGTCGAAATGTTGTCCATTGGCGGGGTATGCGACGTCGTTAAGGAATGCGGTGAACAAGAACCAGTCAGCGCCCTCTGTCGCACCGAATTTCCGGCGGATTTTCGAACCGGTTTACGCGTATCGTCCAACTGTTCAGTCCGCGATGTAGGTTCTGACACACGACGTGGGCCTGAATACGGTTGCCGCAATGGCGCGCCACTGTTTCTTCGCAACACCTAGCCATGGGACTTCCGCGAGGATCGAAACTGCGCCCCACCGTTTTCCATCATGCCAATATCTGATCCCAGCGCGTCACGCAAAAGGCTTTCAAGCGACATGCTGCTGGCTTCTGTGTACGCGGCCTTAACAGGTTTGATGGAACAAGGGCGCGGCGCCGGTTCGGTGCGGCAGACCTTATGCGCCCGGTCTTCCAATAGCGCGATCTGGCCTTGCAAACGGTCCAGCCCAGACCGAAGCGTGGCCGGATCGACGCCAGCGCCGGGTTGCGCCAGCCACGCCAGAGCTCCGCGCAGATTGCCAAGGGTAAGGATGACATCCTCGATCAGAAAGGTTTCGAACGCCGAGAGCGGCCTGTCTTGCATAGCAACACCCCAAATGACCCAGGCGCGACGATAGGGAGCAAGAGTTAAAGAAGTGGCTAGCCTGCCCGTGGGCAACAGGCGGGTCGAATGTGGCGATGCAAGGTCAGCCTGGCATCCCACTGACGCAGACCAGACGCGGAATTTCGACTTTATTACGCGGCAGCACGCTTGCACCAAGCCCGCAGAAAAGAAAGGGCGGGATCTTCGCAGATCCCGCCCTGGTAGTCAGACTTGACCTGAGTAGATCATTTGCAGCCGCAGGCTGCTGGTCGACCTGTGATGCAAGTCGATGATCTGTGCCCCATCGGGCGACCCGGCCTTTGCGTCCGGCTCTATTCCAACTCTACCAGCAGGTCTTTTGCGTCGATCTGGGCCCCCATGGTCACGTGCATTGCCTTGACCGTTCCGGCGCGTTCGGCATGGATACCGGTTTCCATCTTCATCGCCTCTATGGTCAGAAGCATGTCACCCGCGGCCACCTTCTGCCCTGGCACCACCACCACCGACGCGACGACGCCCGGCATCGGTGCGCCGATGTGAAGCGGGTTGCCTTCCTGCGCCTTGGGGCGGCTGGCGGTCTTGGCCTTCACCGCCCGGTTTGGCACACGGATCACGCGCGGCTGGCCGTTCAACTCGAAAAAAACCTTCACTTCACCGGTATCGTCGGTCTCGCCCACGGCCTGCAGGCGGATTTCCAGTGTCTTGCCGGGATCAATTTCCACCGAAATCTCCTCGCCTGGCTGCATCCCGTAGAAGAACGTCGGGGTGGGCAGGGTGCGGACCGGGCCATAGTTGCGGTGACGCCCCATGTAATCGAGGAAGACCTTCGGATACATGAGATAGCCGTTCAGATCTTCGTCATCGACGCTGAACCCGTCGAGTTCCGCCGAAACCCTGGCGCGCATCGCTTCCAGATCAACCGGGGTCATGTGTTTGCCGGGCCGTTCGGTCGAGGGTTTTTCGCCCTTCAACACCTTCTTCACGATCCCTTCGGGCCAGCCACCCGGCGGTTGGCCCAGATTGCCCTTCAACATGTCGACCACCGAATCCGGGAAAGCCACATCGACCATCGGATCTTCGACCTCGGCGCGAGTCAGGCCCTGAGCCACCATCATCAGCGCCATGTCGCCCACAACCTTGGAAGAGGGCGTCACCTTCACAATATCACCGAACATCTGGTTTGCATCGGCGTAGGACTGCGCCACTTCGTGCCACCGATCCTCAAGCCCAAGACTGCGTGCCTGTGCCTTGAGGTTGGTGAACTGGCCTCCTGGCATCTCGTGCAGATAGACTTCCGATGCAGGCGCTTCGAGGCCGGACTCAAAGGCGCGGTATTGATGGCGGACCGCTTCCCAATAGTTGGAAATTTCGCGGATGGCTTTTATATCCAGCCCGGTGTCACGCCCGGTATGGGCCAGTGCCTCGACGATCGAACCAAGGCAAGGCTGCGACGTGCCGCCCGAAAACGCATCCATCGCGGCATCGACGGCATCCACGCCCGCGTCGGCGGCGGCCAGGATCGTAGCCCCGGCGATGCCTGACGTATCGTGGGTGTGGAAATGGATTGGCAGGCCGACCTCTTCTTTCAATGCCTTGACCAGCACACGCGCGGCGGCAGGCTTCAGAAGGCCCGCCATATCCTTCAGCCCCAGAACATGAGCGCCCGCTGCCTTCAGTTCCTTGCCCATCCTCACGTAATAGGCCAGATCATACTTCGCCCTGTCGGGGTTGAGGATGTCGCCCGTGTAGCAGATTGCCGCCTCGCAGACGCGGTTCTGTTCGATCACGGCATCCATCGCGACGCGCATATTTTCGACCCAGTTCAGGCTGTCGAAGACGCGGAACACATCAATGCCGGTGACGGCTGCCTGACGGACGAATTCCTGCACAACATTGTCGGGATAATTCGTGTAGCCGACGCCATTCGAGGCGCGCAGCAGCATCTGCGTCATCAAATTCGGCATGCGGGCGCGCAGGTCGCGCAGTCGCTGCCACGGGCATTCCTGCAAGAAGCGGTAGGCCACATCGAATGTAGCACCGCCCCAGCATTCGACGCTGAAGAGTTCGGGCAGGTTGGCCGCATAGGCTGGGGCGGCCTTGATCATGTCGATTGACCGCATCCGGGTGGCCAAAAGTGACTGGTGGCCATCGCGCATGGTCGTGTCGGTCAGAAGCAGTTTGGTCTGTGACGCCATCCAGTCGGCGACTGCCTGTGGACCTTTTTCAATCAGCAGGTTGCGGGTGCCGGGCGCGGGGGTCTGCGAAGTTTTGGGCGCGCGGGGGGCGCGGGCTTCTGCATGGGGCTTGGGGCGGCCAGCAGTTTCGGGGTGACCGTTCACGGTGATGTCAGAGATGTAGATCAGGATCTTCGTCGCGCGGTCGCGCCGCTTCTTGAAGGCAAACAGGTCAGGCGTGGTGTCGATGAACTTCGTCGTGCATTCGTTGGCCAGGAAGGTCGGGTGCTTCAGCAGGTTTTCGACAAAGGCGATGTTGGTTGCCACGCCCCGGATTCGATACTCCGACAGCGCACGTCGCATCCGCGTAATTGCCTTGTCGGGGGTTTGCGCCCAGGCAGTGATCTTGACCAGAAGCGAATCGTAATAGCGGGTGATGACCGCACCCGAATAGGCAGTGCCGCCGTCCAGACGGATACCGGCGCCCGTCGCCTCGCGGTAGGCGGTGATACGGCCATAGTCGGGAATGAAGTTGTTCAGCGGGTCTTCTGTGGTGATCCGGCATTGCAAGGCGTGGCCCATCAGCCGCACATCCGCCTGGCTGGCCACACCGGTGGCCTCTGCCAGGGTCTTGCCTTCGGCGATCTTGATCTGGGCCTGAACGATGTCGATGCCGGTCACCTGTTCGGTGACCGTATGTTCGACCTGCACACGGGGGTTCACCTCGATGAAGTAGAACTTGTCCGAATCCATATCCATCAGGAATTCGACGGTGCCTGCGCACTCATAGCCTACATGGGCGCAGATCCGTTTGCCCAATTCGCATATTTCCGCGCGCTGTTCGTCAGTCAGGTAAGGCGCAGGCGCGCGTTCGACAACCTTTTGGTTACGGCGCTGCACGGTGCAATCGCGTTCATACAGGTGGTAAATGTCGCCCTGCTTGTCGCCGAGGATCTGCACCTCGACATGGCGCGCGCGCAGGATCATCTTCTCCAGATAGCCTTCGCCATTGCCAAAGGCAGCTTCCGCCTCGCGTCGCCCCTCGCGGACCTTTTCGGCCAGTTCGGCTTCGGAATTGATCGGCCGCATGCCGCGCCCGCCGCCGCCCCAACTGGCCTTCAGCATCAGGGGGTAGCCAACCGCTGCGGCCTGCTTCTTGACGACCTCCATATCATCGCCCAGCACCTCGGTGGCAGGGATGACCGGCACGCCGGCTTCGATAGCCACGCGCCGCGCGCTGGCCTTGTCGCCAAGCGCGCGCATGGTTTCGGCCTTGGGGCCGATGAAGGTGATGCCGTTCGCCGCGCAAGCCTCGACGAAATCGGGGTTTTCGCTAAGAAGGCCGTAGCCCGGATGGATCGCGTCAGCGCCACATTCGCGGGCAACGCGGATGATCTCGTCGATGGAAAGATAGGCCTGCACCGGGCCAAGGCCTTCACCGATCCGGTAAGCCTCGTCGGCCTTGAACCGGTGGAGCGAAAGCTTGTCCTCCTCGGCATAGACCGCGACGGTCTTCTTGCCCAGTTCGGTCGCCGCCCGCATGACGCGGATGGCTATCTCGCCGCGGTTGGCCACAAGTATCTTGCGGAATTCGGTCATCGGTCCCTCCACGGTTGGCGCGCGCACTTTAGGCGTGCTGCGGTGCAGCGCAAGTGGCGAGCGGAACCTAGTTGAAACTTTTGCGACTGGCAGCGCGAAACCGGCAAACTGCGCACAAAAGCGGCACTGTTTTTCATGACGGCTGGGGCGAAGGGCTGTGAACAATAGAAGAACAGTTCTTTAACTTGTACGCTTCTGTGGTTATTCTGGTTGGATGATGGACTGTGATGATGACCCGATGGAAGCCGCAGTGCCCCTGTCGCAACGCGCGATGGCTGCGCGCCCAGCGCCCTATATGGACGGGCTGAACCCCGCGCAACGCGCGGCCGTCGAGGCTCTGGATGGCCCGGTTTTGATGCTGGCGGGGGCAGGCACTGGCAAGACCCGCGCGCTGACGGCGCGGATTGCGCATCTTATGGCCATCGCCCGCGCCCGCCCGAACGAGATTCTGGCGGTGACCTTTACCAACAAGGCCGCGCGGGAAATGAAGGACCGCGTGGGCCGCCTGATGGGTGGGGCGGTCGAAGGGCTGCCCTGGATGGGCACTTTCCATTCGATCAGCGTCAAGATCCTGCGGCGGCATGCCGAGATGGTCGGGCTGAAATCGAACTTCACCATTCTGGATACGGATGACCAGATTCGCCTGCTGAAACAATTGATCCTTGCCGCCAATATCGACGAAAAGCGTTGGCCTGCCCGCCAGCTGGCCGGTCTGATCGACGGTTGGAAGAACCGCGCCTGGGGGCCGGAAAAGGTGCCCGCGGCAGAGGCGGCCGCCTACAACTATCGGGGGACCGAGCTTTACGCGGCCTATCAGGAACGCCTGCGCACGCTGAACGCCACCGATTTCGGCGACCTCCTTCTGCATGTCGTGACGATCTTTCAAAACCACCCGGATGTGCTTGAACAGTATCAGCGCTGGTTTCGCTATATTCTGGTGGACGAATATCAGGATACCAACGTCGCCCAATATCTGTGGCTGCGGCTGCTGGCGGCGGCCCACAAGAACATCTGTTGCGTGGGCGACGACGACCAGTCGATCTATGGCTGGCGCGGGGCCGAGGTGGGCAATATCCTGCGGTTCGAGAAGGATTTTCCCGGCGCCCATGTGGTGCGGTTGGAACAAAACTACCGGTCAACCGAACATATCCTTGCTGCCGCGTCGGGGCTGATTGCCGCCAATGCCGGACGGCTTGGTAAATCGCTGTGGACCGAGGCCGAGGGCGGCGAGAAGGTCCGCCTGATTGGCCATTGGGACGGCGAGGAAGAGGCGCGCTGGATTGGCGAGGAGGTCGAGGCGATTCAGCGCGGCACGCGCGGGCGCGATCCGGTCAGTCTGGATCATCAGGCGATTCTGGTGCGCGCCAGCCACCAGATGCGCGCCTTCGAGGACCGGTTTCTGACCATCGGCCTGCCTTACCGTGTCATCGGCGGGCCACGCTTTTATGAGCGGTTGGAAATCCGCGATGCGATGGCCTATTTCCGGCTGGCCGTCAGCCCCGAGGATGATCTTGCGTTTGAGCGGGTGGTCAATACCCCCAAGCGCGGTCTGGGCGACAAGGCGGTGCAGGCCATTCAGATGCAGGCGCGCGAGGATGGCGTGAGCCTTCTGGAAGGCGCGCGCTATCTGGTGGCGTCCGGCAAGATCGGCGGCAAGGGCGCGGGTGCGTTGCGGCAATTTGTTGAAGGGGTGGATCGCTGGCACTGTGTCACGCGTGTGGCTGGGCACAATCATGTTGAACTGGCCGAGATGATTCTGGACGAGTCCGGCTATACCGAGATGTGGCAAAACGACAAAACGCCCGAGGCGCCGGGGCGGCTTGAAAACCTCAAGGAATTGGTCAAGGCATTGGAACAGTTCGAGAATCTTCAAGGGTTCCTTGAACATGTCTCGTTGATCATGGACAATGAAACCGAAGATGCGGCCGAGAAGGTCAGCATCATGACGCTGCATGCGGCCAAGGGACTTGAATTCCCGGTCGTGTTCCTGCCGGGCTGGGAGGACGGGTTGTTCCCCAGCCAGCGCAGCATGGATGAAAGTGGGCTGAAAGGCCTCGAGGAAGAGCGGCGGCTGGCCTATGTGGGCATCACCCGCGCCGAGGAGCTTTGCACCATTTCCTTCGCCGGCAATCGGCGCGTCTATGGCCAGTGGCAATCGGCGCTGCCCTCGCGCTTCATTGACGAGCTGCCCGCGCGGCATGTCGAGGTGCTGACCCCGCCCGGCCTTTATGGCGGCGGCTATGGGGCGGCGGGGATGCGGCCTGCGGCGGGCGGAATCGAGGATCGCGCGACCAAGGCGGATGTCTATAATTCGCCCGGCTGGAAGCGGATGCAGGACCGCGCGCAGACCCGCGGCCTTGGTCAGCCGCGCGGGGCGCGGCCGGTGGTGATTGATCTGGACGCATTGTCGGCCTTTACCGAAGGCGACAGGGTGTTTCACAAGAAATTCGGTTACGGAACCGTCGAGGCGATTGAGGGCGACAAACTTGAGATCGCGTTTGACAAGGCCGGTGTGAAGCATGTGGTGGCAGGGTTTGTGGTGGCCGCCGACGAGGTGGATGACATTCCCTTCTGACCTGTTCCAGGGCAAGTGGGAGGGCTCTGCCCTCCCGCACCCTTCCGGGATATTTGGGCCACAACGAAGGCCGCTGCGTTCAGGCGCGTCGAAGCCGGTCGAGGAGGCTGACGGCAATCCCCGCGAGCAGCCCCCAGAAGGCACCGCCGATGCCGTAGGCGCTGACGCCAGAGGCCGCGACCATCAGGGTGACGGCCGAGGGAAAGCGCGCTTCGGGATCAGTGAAGGCGGCCCCCAGCGCGCCCATCAACGGGCTGATCAAGGCCAGACCCGCCACGGTGGCGATCAGTTCGGCGGGCAGGGCGGCGAGGCTGGCCAGGATAACCGGCCCGAACAGGCCAAGCCCCAGCCAGACTGCGGCGTAGGCCAGCGCCACCTTCCAGCGTTGACTGCGGTCTGGATGCACATCCTCGCTCAGACAGATCGCGGCGGTGATAGCGGCCATGTTGATCGTGTGCGCCCCGAACAACGCGGCAACGGCCGAAATCGCGCCGGTCACGCGCAGGGCCGGGGTGACCGGCGGCTCATAGCCCGCGCCGCGCAGGACGGCGAAGCCGGGCAGGTTCTGCGAGGCCATTGTCACCAGATAAAGCGGCAGACCAAGGCCGATCAGGGCGGCGGCGGTAAATTGCGGGGCGATGAAAGTGAGCTGCGGCAAGGGGAAGGGGCCGGAAGGTAACGGCGTCCCGCCGACGAAGGTCAGCCCCAGCCCGGCAGCCAACGCCGCCAGAACCGCAAATGACGGGTTCCAGAGCCGCACCAACGCGAAGGTCAGGATGATCGGCAGGGCCAGTCCCGGCAATGCTGCGGCTTGCAGCGGCACTTTCAGGCAGAAGGGCAGCAGGACCCCCGACAGCATGGCGGCGGCTAGAGCTGGGGGAATCATCCCGATCAATTTCCCGAGCGGGCGAAACAGGCCGGTGGCCAGAATCAGCAGCCCCGCCGCTATGAAGGCCGCCACGCCTTCGGCCATGTTCAGCCCTTGGCAGGCGGCGATCAGCGCCGCGCCTGGAGTGGACCAGGCCAATACCACTGGAATCCGCGTCCAGCCCGAAAGGAGCGCACTGCCGAGCGCCTTGGCCAGGCAGATGGCAAAGATCCATGACGTGGTCTGGGCCGGGCTTGCGCCAAGCGCCTGCGCCGCCGCAATCACAAGTGCGATCGTTGACCCGTAGCCAACGAGGGCGGCCACTGCCGCCGCAGAAATAAGGGAAAGTCGCATCAGATCCTCGCACCCGCGGCGTGACGCTATCGGTGGGGGAAGGCGATGGCAAGCAAAGGGGGGGGGAGTCGGCGGCGACCGTCTCGGGGAGGGGGTGAGACTATCGCCGCCTGATGCGCGCGTCCGACAGGGAGGAGGGTCGTCGCGCATGTCGCAGCCCCGGTCGTGCCGGGTGTTGGGGAAAGACCGGCGCTCCATGGAGGCGGAGGCAACGCCGGTCCTTGCGCCGCGATCCAACGGAGGAGAATGGATCAAGCGGCGGTCACAGTAGGCCCCAAGAGGCCCGATATCTGGCGGCAACAGTAGAGGGAGGATATCGCCGCCTTTCCGACCCTCAGGGAGGAGGGAAGGCCGGAAAAATTCTTATTTGCCGTAGGCCGCGTCCACTGCCACACGTTCGATTTCCGACCGGTGCAGGCCAAGGTCATTCAGCTCGCGGTCGGTCAGACCGTCCAGTTCGCGCAAGGTTTGGCGATAGACGCTGTAGCGACGGCGATTGGTGTTCAGTCCGGCAAAAAAGGCCGAGATACGGTCTGCAATTGTAGGGGCGGTGTGGATAATCGTCGAATTCATTTCATGCCTCTTCAGTCATTCTTGGCACGTCATTCCGTGCTGTTGAAGACAAGATGGCATTCATGCTGCACTTGCACAATAGCGGGCGGGGGCATTGCTGCCATGCAGAAAATGCATAACGGTTGCTGACCTGCTTCTGACCCTCGGGCGATGTTCCGGTAATATCTTTGTGACGTAAACCAAGGGATTTGGGTCTTTGAGCCGATTTGTCCCTTGCTGCGCCAGCTGGAAGCAGCCAAGTCTGTCATGCATAGCCCAGAAGGACCAAACCGATGACTGTGACCCGCGATCAGATCCTTTCCGCGCTCTCGCGCGTGGCCTTGCCGGATGGCGGAGATCTGGTGTCGCGCGATCTTGTGCGCGCGCTGATGGTTGACGGCGACCAAGTGCGCTTCGTTCTTGAAGCACCCGATCCCGACATGGCCCGCCGTCTGGAGCCTGTCCGCCAGGCGGCAGAGGCCGCAGTGCGGGCGTTGGGGGTTACACAGGTGTCAGTGGTTCTGACGGCCCACGGCCCGGCGCAAAAGCCGCCGCCGCCAAGTTTGAAAATTGGTGGCCATCCAACGCCGCAGGCCGGCCCACAGAAGGTAGCCGGGGTTGACAGGATACTGGCGATTGCGTCCGGCAAGGGTGGCGTAGGCAAGTCCACCGTGTCCTCGAACCTCGCCGTGGCGCTGGCCCGGCAGGGGCGCCGCGTGGGTTTGCTTGACGCCGATATCTACGGCCCTTCACAGCCGCGCATGATGGGGCTGAGCAAGCGCCCCGCCTCGCCCGATGGCAAGACGATCATTCCTTTGCAGGCCCATGGCGTCACCGTCATGTCGATTGGCCTGATGCTGAAGGAAAACGAGGCTGTCGTCTGGCGCGGGCCGATGCTGATGGGCGCGCTTCAGCAGCTGCTCAATCAGGTTGCATGGGGCGATCTGGATGTTCTGGTAGTCGATCTTCCCCCAGGCACGGGCGATGTGCAGCTGACGCTCTGCCAGAAGACCCATGTGACCGGCGCGGTGATCGTTTCAACCCCGCAGGATGTGGCGCTTTTGGATGCGCGGCGAGCGATCGACATGTTCAACAAGCTGAAGACCCCGATCCTTGGGCTGATCGAAAACATGTCGACCTATATTTGCCCGAATTGCGGGCATGAGGCGCATATCTTTGGCCATGGCGGCGTCGCGGCCGAGGCGGCCGCTTTGGACGTGCCCTTCCTTGGCGAAATCCCCTTGAGCCTTGATGTGCGTCTGGCGGGTGATGCGGGCAGGCCGGTTGCGGCGGGCGATGGACCAATTGCCGACGCCTATGCGCGAATTGCCGATCGGTTGATCAAGGGCGGTCTGGCCTGAATCCACTTCATATGGCGGCGTGCCCTGTAGAAGGGGCGGGCCGAAGCGCAGTGATTTGGTTCTTGGGAATTCATGGGAACGTTTGGCCTTGGCCAGCGGCGGAATCGAATCAATCGCAGGATGCCGGGGAAAAGGTGGCGCAAATCACGTTGGTCGCCCCTGATCTGTCCGCACAGTTCGGTCCTTTTTGTCCTTCTACGATTTTTTGCGGGATTTCATGGGACGGATCGGCGATAGAATAAACCATCTATATGTAGCGATAGCTTTCTAGCCTTGCCCTACCTGTGGCTTTATTGGTTGGAATCACCTCTACTTGCTCATGCCTTCACTAAAATTTTCGCCTCTCTCCCACACCATTTCCCCAAAAATTTCTGTTGATTCCCATGAAATCCCATGTCATCCCTTGTTTCACCGATGAGGACGGGCCAAAGACACGGGGCAGCAAGACCCCACAAGGCAAGTCAGGTTTCATACAGGCACCCGCTTTCATCGAATGAAGATCCGGCGCGACGACGAGCAGACATCCCCCCAGGTGGTCTAGCAGCCGGACATAACCCCAGAAATGGGGCCCAGTAATGGGACGAGGGCGGCGGATTGGGCAGTGGCAGCAGCCCGGTCCGCCGTTGTCTTTCCGGGGTCAGCCACGGCCCCGGCAGACGGGACAGAAAAGGAGCGCGGGCCGGTGGCACGCAGGTTCAGAGGGTCGGATACTTTCAAGGTGGACGCGAAGGGTCGCGTTTCCATCCCGGCACCGTTCCGCCGCGTCATCGAAGCCTCTGACCCCGACTGGCGCGAAGGGCTTCGCCCCAATATCGTGATCGTGTATGGCGACGACCGGCAAAGCTGGCTGGAAGTCTATACGATGCGCGCCATTGAAGAGATTGATGAACAGATTGAAGACATGCAGCGTGGCTCGCCGGAACGGCTGATGCTGGAAGAACGCATGTACGGCCAGTCCCTTGAAGCCCAGATCGACGAAGATGGCCGCCTGGTTCTGTCGCAGCGCTTGCGCGAAAAGATCGGCCTGACATCAGAAGCGTTCTTCATCTCGGCTGGCGACTACTTCAAGATATGGAAGCCTGAAACCTACGAGGAAACGGCAGGGTCGCGTTCCAGGAAACTGGCCGACCAATACCCCGAAGACTTCGATCCGCGCAGTCTGCTGCCTCAGCGGTCGAGGGGATAGGCATGGTGACATCCGGGCCCAATCCTTTGGCCTCCTCCTCCCATATCCCGGTTTTGCTGCGGCCGCTTTTGAAAGCGGTCGCACCTGTATCTGGGGTCTGGGTTGACGGAACCTTCGGCGCGGGTGGATACACGCGCGGGTTGCTGGAAGCCGGGGCAAGCCGGGTTATTGCGATTGACCGCGATCCCTTGGTCTTCCGAATGGCCGAAAGCTGGGCGGGCGCATATGGCGACCGGCTGCGGCTGACCCCCGGAACCTTCTCGGATCTTGACACGCTGGCTGGCGAGCTGGTGGATGGGGTTGTGCTGGATCTTGGGGTTTCCTCGATGCAGATCGACGAGGCCGAGCGCGGCTTTTCCTTCATGCGGGATGGTCCTCTCGACATGCGGATGGGTGACGAAGGCCCGTCTGCCGCCGACATCGTCAATAAGGCGACAGAGGCGCAACTCGCTGACATCCTTTATAATTATGGCGAAGAGCATGCCTCGCGCCGGATTGCGCGGGCCATCGTCGCCGCTCGTCCGTTCGAGACAACGCTGCAACTGGCGGCCGTCATCGAACGCTGCTTGCCGCGTGCCAAGCCGGGCCAAAGCCACCCCGCCACGCGCAGCTTTCAGGCGCTGCGGATTGCGGTGAATGACGAATTTGGTCAGTTGGAAGCCGGGCTGGCGGCGTCAGAGCGCGCGTTGAAGCCTGGCGGACTGCTGGCAGTTGTCACATTCCATTCGCTGGAAGACCGTGTGGTAAAAAGGTTCTTCCAGATGCGGTCAGGCGGCGAAGGGCAGGGCAGCCGCCATGCCCCGGCCCGCGCGGCGGAAACGCCAGCTTTCACCTTGGTCACTCGCCGTGCAATTGGGCCGGACGAAGACGAACTGGCGGGTAACCCGCGCGCCCGATCAGCCAAGCTGCGGGTCGGTCGCCGCACCGATGCACCAGCAGGGCGTGCAGATGCGCGTGCGCTGGCTGTGCCCAGCCTGCCCAAGCAGAAAGGACATTGAAGCAAAATGCGCATGGTTTTCATGATCCTGTCTGCCACTGCCCTTGTCGCGCTTGGCTTTTGGGCCTACCGCGAAAACTATCAGACGCAGGCCGAACTGTCTGATGTGCGTGCCCTTCAGGAAGAAATCGGTGAACTGCGGGAAAGCCTGTCCGTATTGAATGCCGAATGGGCCTATCTAAACCGGCCCGACCGTCTGCGTGAACTGGCCGATCTGAATTTTGAACGTCTTGGCCTGCTGCCGCTGGAACCAGAACAGTTTGGTGAGGTGGCGCAGATCATCTACCCGTCAGCAGAGACGCCGGCCCTGCTTTCGATCACAAATTCAGTTGAAACCGTCGCCACATTGGAGCAAACGCCGTGATCCGCACGCCGCTGCGCCCGCTTGCCCGTATTCTGGACGCCCGCGCAAAGGGGGAAAACCCCGACGCCATCGAACGCGAAAACCTGCGCCAACGTCACGAGGAGATGCGTGACGCCGCCAGGCAGAAGGCCGAGGGGCGGCTATTGATGCTTGGTTTGGCCTTTTTGGTCGGTTTTGGGGCGGTTGGGTTTCGTATGGGGGTCTTGGCCTCGACCGAACCAGCCGAACCTAAGACCGCGCCGTCCGGCATCGCAATCGTTGCCCAACGGGCCGACATTACGGACCGCGAAGGCCGCATTCTGGCGACAAATCTGGTCACGCATGCGTTGTATGCACAGCCCAAGCAGATGATCGATCCTGTTGGTGCCGCGCAAAAGCTGGCGCTGATCTTTCCAGACCTTGATGCAGAAAAACTGAAAAAGGATTTCACGGGCGCGAAAAAGTTCCTTTGGATCAAGAAGAAGATTTCGCCCGAACAGATGCAGCTTGTACATGAGATCGGCGATCCAGGACTGTTGTTTGGCCCGCGCGAGATGCGACTTTACCCGAATGGGCCGCTCGCGGCCCATATTCTGGGCGGGTCGACCTTTGGCAGAGAAGGCGTGGCTTCGGCTGAAGTGATCGGCACGGCCGGCGTTGAAAAGACCTATGACGGCTGGCTGCGTGATCCGGCCAACGGCGGCGCGCCTTTGCAACTTTCGATCGATCTGTCGGTTCAGTCGACGGTCGAAGAGGTGCTTTACGGCGGCATGAAGCTGATGAATGCCAAGGGCGCAACCGCCATCCTGATGGATGTCAAGACCGGCGAAGTGGTGGCCTTGGCTTCGCTTCCCGATTTTGACCCGAATACCCGCCCTGCACCGTTGACCAAGGGGCAGGCCGCAGACAGCCCGCTGTTCAACCGCGCCGTTCAGGGCGTTTATGAACTCGGGTCCACCTTCAAGTTGTTCGCGGTGGCACAGGCTCTTGATCTGGGGCTGGTGACGCCCGACACGATGGTCGACACCAAAAGCCCGATGGTCTGGGGCAAGTATCGGATCCATGACTTCCATAATTACGGCGCACAGTTGCCGGTCATGGACGTTATTGTGAAATCGTCGAACGTCGGCACTGCCCATATCGCTGGTCTGATCGGACCGGAACGCCAGCAGCAGTTTCTTGAATCGCTGGGTTTTTTTGAACCAACCGCGATTGAACTTGTCGAAGGCCCGACAGGCAAACCCCAGCGCCCGAAAAAATGGAGCGAAATCTCGATGCTGACCATATCCTATGGTCACGGAATTTCGGCCAGCCCTCTGCATTTGGCATCGGCTTATGCGTCGATTGTCAACGGCGGAACCCGCGTGATTCCGACCATTCTGAAGACTGACAAAGTTCAGCAAGGTGCGCGGGTAGTCAGCGAAGAAACCTCGGCTATTGCGCGCACAATGCTGCGGCAGGTCGTGGTGCGCGGCACGGCCAGTTTTGGCGATGTGCCCGGCTACTCTGTGGCCGGCAAGACCGGCACCGCAGACAAGCCAACGCCGCAGGGCGGATATTACAAGGACAAGGTGATTGCCACCTTTGCATCCTTCTTCCCGTCATATGATCCGAAATATGTGTTGATCGTTACGCTGGACGAACCTGTTGAAACCTCGGGCGACGAACCGCGCCGTACCGCTGGCTGGACCTCGGTACCAGTGGCCGCCGAGATCATCCGCCGGATCGCGCCGCTTTTGGGCCTGAGACCCGAGGTTGAACCCGGTACCGAAGCTGCGGTAACACTCGTCAACAACTGACAGTAACAGATGCTTCGGGAACACAATATATGGCGCCCTCTCTCGCCCCTGCGAAAACCTTGGCCGACCTCGGGCTGACTGCCCAAGGCGGGCGCGATGCGCCGATCACAGGGATCGCGGTGGACAGCCGTCTGGTCAAGCCTGGCTTCCTGTTCGCGGCGCTGCCAGGGACCAAAAGCCACGGAGCAGAGTTCATCCAATACGCATTGCGCATGGAAGCTGCCGCAGTCTTGACCGACCGGGCGGGGGCCGAAATTGCCGCAGCCGAATTGGCGACATCACGTGCTGCCTTGATCGTTGCGGAAGAACCGCGTCAGGCCCTGGCCTATGCCGCTGCCCTGTGGTTCGGCAGGCAACCCGAAACGGTGGTTGCAGTCACCGGGACTTCGGGAAAAACATCGGTGGCCACCTTCACCCGGCAGATCTGGCAAGCGCTTGGGAAAAAGGCCGCCAATCTGGGCACGATGGGAATCCTTGGGGATTTCCAGGGCCCGCTGGCCCATACGACGCCAGAGCCGATCACCTTGCACAGGGTGTTGTCCGAGATGGCTGAGGCAGGCGTCACCCACGCGGCGATGGAAGCGTCATCTCATGGACTGGATCAGTTTCGTCTGGACGGTGTGCGGTTGAAGGCGGCGGCTTTCACCAACTTCAGTCAAGATCATCTGGATTATCACGCTGACTTTGAGGAATATTTCGCTGCCAAGGCCGGGCTGTTCGCGCGCGTGCTGCCCGAAGAGGGGACAGCGATCATCAATATCGACGATCCGCGCGGGGCTGACATGCTGGCCGTGGCGCGCAGGCGCGGCCAGGGGATTGTGACCATCGGGCGAACTGCGGACGCCGACATCCGCATCACAGGCCAAAGGTTTGATGCGACAGGGCAGGATCTGCGCTTCGTATGGGATGGGCAGGCACATATGGTGCGCCTGGCCTTGATTGGCGGCTTTCAGGCCGAAAACGTGCTGGCTGCGGCGGCATTGGTGGCCGCATCCGGGACTGGTGCGCAGGCGGATATCGTTCGTGCGCTTGGCGGTCTGACCACAGTCCGAGGCCGCATGGAATTGGCCGCGACGCGCAAGAACGGCGCCACGGTTTTTGTCGACTACTCACACAAGCCAGGGGCGCTTGCGTCCGCGCTGCAGTCCTTGCGGCCACATGTCATGGGCCGGATTCTGGTGGTCTTTGGCGCTGGCGGCGACCGTGACCGGTTGAAGCGTCCGCTGATGGGCAAGGCCGCCGCGGAATTCGCCGATCTGGTGATCGTTACCGACGACAATCCGCGCAGCGAAGATCCAGCGGCGATCCGGGCGGAAGTTCTGGCTGGCTGCCCAGAGGCGACCGAGGTGGGCGACCGCGCGGAAGCGATCCTGCGCGGGGTAGATGCCTTGGGCCCAGGCGACGCACTTCTGGTCGCAGGAAAGGGGCACGAGTCTGGGCAGATCATTGGTAACGACATCTACCCATTCGATGATGCAGAACAGTCCAGCGTGGCCGTTGCCGCTTTGGATGGCCTGATCTGATGGTCCCGCTCTGGACATCGGCGGATGCCGCAGCCGCCTGTGAAGGCCGCGCAACCCGGGACTTTACAGCGACAGGCGTGTCGATCGACACTCGCACTCTGCAAAAGGGTGACCTTTTCGTAGCACTCAAAGACGTGCGTGACGGGCATGATTTCGTCCGCGCGGCACTCGACAAAGGGGCGGCGGCTGCGTTGGTTTCGCGCCTGCCCGACGGTTGTTCAGACAATGATCCGCTTTTGCTGGTTGATGACGTTCTGATCGCCCTCGGCGCACTGGGGCGGGCAGGGCGTGCCCGTTCGCGCGCCAAGGTCGTCGCGGTGACGGGATCGGTCGGCAAGACATCGACAAAGGACATGCTGCGCGCGGTTCTGGCGGCACAGGGAAGCGTGCATGCGGCCGAGGCCAGCTACAACAACCACTGGGGCGTGCCGCTCACGCTGGCGCGCCTGCCGCAGGACAGCGATTTTGCGGTTATCGAAATTGGCATGAATCATCCGGGCGAAATCGCACCACTGGCCCGCCTGACCCGGCCACATGTGGCAATGATCACCACCGTCGGGCGCGCCCATATGGAGGCGTTCGGCGACATCGAAGAGATTGCGCGCGAAAAGGCGTCAATTGTTGAAGGGCTTGAACCGGGGGGCGTGGCGGTTCTACCTGGCGATCTGCCAACATCTGGGATATTGCTGGATATTGCCCGCAAGGCTGGTGCGCAGGTTGTCACTTTTGGCGAGGCCAAGGGGCTGGACTATGAATTGTGCAGCGCAACCGTCGCCCAGGACGCAACTGTGGCTCAGGCGCGCCACAAGGAGCGCATGCTTTTGTTCAAGGTGCGCACGACTGGGCGACATTTTGCCCATAACGGTTTAGGCGTCATTGCTGCTGCGTCGGCACTCGGGTGTGATCCGGCACTGATCTGTTGTGATCTGGGCCAATGGCAACCCCCGGCAGGGCGCGGTCAGCGCGAACGTATCTTGCTGGATGCAGTTGAACCCGGCCAATGGTTCGATCTTGTCGATGACGCGTTCAACGCCAATCCCGACAGTATGGCCGCCGGACTTGATGTTCTGATGGCCCTGTCGCCGCGTGACGGGGTTGGGCGACTGCATCAAGGCCGCCGCATCGCGATTCTTGGCGACATGCTTGAACTTGGTGCGGACGAGCGTGCCTTGCACGAGGCGATCGCCAGCCACCCGGCATTGCAGCACATCAACATTGTGCATTGTGTCGGCCCACGCATGCACTGGCTATGGGACCGCCTGCCGCAAAGGCTGCGCGGAGAACGTGTTGAGACCGCAGGAGAGTTGGCCGCCATCGCGCATGTCATTGCCGATGCGGGGGATGTGATCATCGTCAAAGGTTCCAAGGGATCGAAGGTCAGCATCGTTGTTGACGCACTGCGCAAACTCGGGCAACCGCAGGCCGCAGACATATCTGGCGTAGAATAAGACAGGACGAACCACGCAAAACGTGGCAGGTCGAGCGAGCGAACAAAACGAGGGCGAGTAGATGCTGTACTGGTTGACGGGGCTTTCGGACGGCGGCGACATATTCAACCTGTTTCGCTATATCACCTTCCGCGCGGGTGGGGCGTTCTTCACTGCTCTGTTGTTCGGATTCATCTTCGGGCGGCCCCTGATTGATTTCCTGCGCCGCAAGCAAAAGAAGGGCCAGCCGATCCGCGACGACGGACCGCAAAGCCATTTTGTCAAGGCAGGCACGCCGACGATGGGTGGGCTGTTGATCTTGTCGGCGCTGATCTTTTCTACCCTCCTCTGGGCCAGACCAGACAACCGCTATGTCTGGCTTGTCTTGATGGTGACTGCTGCCTTTGGCCTTCTGGGGTTTGCCGACGACTACGCCAAGGTTACCAAGCAAAACACCAAAGGCGTTTCATCGCGTATTCGCCTTGTGGCGGGCTTCCTGATCGCGGCTCTGGCGGGATATGTGGCGTCGCGCCTGCATCCTGCCGATATGTCCCAGCAACTGGCCCTTCCGGTTTTCAAGGACACGTTGATCAACCTGTCGTTTCTGTTCGTTCCCTTTGCGATGTTCGTGATCGTGGGGGCCGCAAATGCGGTCAATTTCACCGACGGGTTGGATGGGCTGGCGGTCATGCCGGTTATGATTGCGGCAGGCACTTTCGGCATCATTTCCTATTTCGTCGGCAACGCCAATTTTTCCGACTATCTGGGCCTGCACTTCATCCCCGGCACCGGCGAGATTGTCATCTTCTGCGCTGCGCTGATCGGTGGTGGCCTTGGGTTCCTATGGTACAATGCGCCCCCTGCTGCGGTCTTCATGGGCGATACCGGGTCGTTGGCTCTGGGTGGTGCGCTTGGGGCGATTGCCGTGGTGACAAAGCACGAGATCGTCTTGTCTGTGGTGGGTGGGCTGTTCGTGGTCGAAACCCTGTCGGTCATCATCCAGGTTGCCTATTTCAAGCGCACCGGCAAGCGGGTCTTCCTGATGGCGCCAATCCACCACCATTACGAAAAGAAGGGCTGGTCAGAGCCGCAGATTGTCATCCGCTTCTGGATCGTCTCGCTGATCCTGTCGCTGATCGGACTGGCCACGCTGAAGCTGCGCTGATGCATCGGCGAAGGTGCAAGGGCTTCGCCGCCTGGTTGGTATTTCAAGCTTGAAATTTTTTCCGGACAGGCGATGATGAAGGCGCGCGGCCAAAGCCGCCTGCTTTCAGATTTGGGAATCCACCATGCGCGACGCTTTCATTTGCGACTATCAACGCACTCCGATCGGTCGTTTTGGCGGGGTTCTGGCGGGCATCCGCACCGACGATCTGGCCGCCTTGCCGGTCCGGGCGCTTATGGCGCGCAGCCCCAATGTGGATTGGGCAGCACTTGATGATGTAATCCTTGGCTGTGCCAATCAGGCTGGCGAGGATAACCGCAATGTCGCGCGCATGGCCTTGCTGCTGGCGGGTCTGCCGCAGTCAGTGCCGGGAACAACGGTCAACCGCCTGTGCGGTTCGGGGCTGGACGCGGTGACGATGGCCGCACGGTCAATCCGTGCAGGCGAGGCGGATCTGATCCTGGCAGGTGGGGTGGAATCCATGAGCCGGGCGCCGTTCGTCATGCCCAAGGCAGAAAGCGCTTTTTCCCGTCAGGCAGAGATCCATGACACTACCATCGGCTGGCGCTTCATCAACCCGGTGATGAAAGCGCAATATGGCACCGACTCGATGCCCGACACGGCGGAGAATGTTGCCGCAGAACATGGCATTTCCCGCGTTGATCAGGACGCATTCGCCGCCAGAAGTCAGGAACGCGCTGTGGCGGCGCAGCAAAGCGGGCGTTTTGCACTTGAAATCGTGCCGGTGACGTTGCCGCAACGCAAGGGTGAACCGGTGATCATCGACCGTGATGAACATCCCCGGGCAGGCGCAACCGTTGAAACGTTGGCGCGCCTGCCCACACCCTTCCGCGCGGGGGGCACGGTGACTGCAGGCAATGCCTCGGGCGTCAATGATGGTGCAGCTGCACTTCTGGTCGCATCTGAAGCAGCGATCAAGGCACATGGCCTGCGCCCTTTGGCCCGGATCATGGGCGGTGCTGCCGCTGGTGTTGCGCCGCGAGTGATGGGCATGGGGCCGGTACCTGCGATCCAAAGGCTCTGTGCCCGCCTTGCGCTGACCCCGGCCGAATTCGGGCTATACGAGTTGAACGAAGCCTTTGCCGCCCAAGCCATAGCGGTCCTGCGCAACCTTGGCCTGCCCGAGGAGGCTGGCTTCGTCAACCCAAATGGGGGGGCCATCGCTCTTGGTCATCCGTTGGGCATGTCAGGGGCGCGTCTTGCGGGCACAGCCGCGCTGGAACTGCAACTGGGTGCCACGAGCCGGGCAATGGTCAGCATGTGTGTAGGAGTCGGCCAAGGCGTAGCGCTGGCCTTGGAGCGTGCGTGACCGGCAGGCAAGGATAGCGCCGGCTTCACGCCCACACCTGGCTATTGAGCCGCGACATCGTTCGCAGATGAAAGCCAGTTCAGAACCCTGTCCGGATCGGCCGGCAGCAGTTGGGCCATGTCGCCGGCATAGGCCATAAAGGCAGACATGTTCTGCATGTTTACGCCGACAATGACAGGCAACCCGAGGGCCAGAGCGTCCGCCATCAGGTGGCGAAATCCCCGCCCTTCGGCCTCGTGCCTGCCGAATTTGTTGACGATCAGCAGCTCTGCTTCGTCCAGTCGCACGGAAACCGCCAGAACTGCCTCTTCCAGCGCACCGGCGTCAAGCCTGCAGCCCGTGGCCTCCGGCCCCAGATCCTGATTGATGCGAACCACCGGCCCGTCTGGAAGGACGCGCAGGTCCATGTCGCAATGATGGGTGCAATTGCGCTCGCTGTTGGTCTGGATCGTTCCCGCCAGACGCGTGCCGCGCGAAAGAAGACGCTCGGCAAGTGCTGCAAGGAATTGGTCGGTTTCTCCCCGCCCGGGCAGGTTCACATAGCCAAGCTTCATCATGCACCCTGTAGGCTTCGCCGGAACCATAGCAGGGCCCCGCGATTCTGGACAGGCTGGGGGCAATCCTGTAAGCCGCTCCAATGACCAAGGGAAACACTCAAGCAATGCGGGCTGTGCCGGCCCAGGCACGGCGTGGCGGTTCGGCGCTGGTGTGGCCGGTAGGCGCCGGGCTGATCGCTTTTCTGGTGCTGATGCCCATTTTGTCGGTGCTTTGGACGGCCTTTCACCCGACAGAAAATATCTGGCCGCATCTGCTGGCGACCACCTTGCCCCGCTATTTGAAAAACACCGTCCTGCTGGCCATTGGTACCGGCAGTCTGGCAGCAGTCGTCGGCACGGGCGCTGCCTGGCTTGTGACGATGTATCGCTTCCCCTTTTCGCGAACCATGGAGTGGCTTCTTCTGTTGCCGCTTGCCGTCCCGGCCTATGTCGGCGCGTTCGTATTGGTTGATTTTCTGGACTATTCCGGCCTTGTGCAGACCGGCCTGCGCAAGACCTTCGGCTGGACCAGCGCCCGCGATTACTGGTTTCCGGAAATTCGCTCGCTTTGGGTGGCGACCATTGTCTTGGCGGCAGCACTTTACCCTTATGTCTACATGCTTGCTCGTTCCGCGTTCCGCGAACAATCGGGTGGTAGCTACGAGGTGGCGCGTGCGCTTGGCGCTGGACCTTTTGGCCTTTTCTGGCGCGTCGGCCTGCCACTTGCACGCCCGGCCATCGCCGCGGGAACTGCCATAGTCATGATGGAGACGGTGAACGATTACGGGGTCGTCAACTATTTCTCGGTTCAGACGTTGACCACCGGAATATTCAGCACATGGCTGGAAGGTGGCAACGCAGGGGGAGCAGCGCAACTTTCCAGTCTGGTGCTTGTGGTGATCCTCACACTGATGGCGGTAGAGCGCCTAGGCCGCAATCACCTGCGCTTCCATGCGGCCGCCCGCCACCGCCGCCCGGTTACCTCCCAGCATCTGCGTGGCCCCGCCGGCTGGCTTGCCAGTGCGCTGTGTCTCATACCCTTTGCGGTGGGTTTTGCCCTGCCGGTCGCGGTGATGCTTTTGCACGCTGCAACCAGTTCAAAGGCATGGCTGTCGGGCGAACTGGCGCGCGCTCTGGGCAATACGCTGTTGGTTGGTGGGATCGCGGCTGCACTGACTGTCCTTGCATCGCTGTTCATGGTCTATGGCGTGCGCCTGTCACGCGCGCGGCTGCCGCGCCTGTTGCTGCCGGTGACCACGCTTGGTTATGCCGCCCCCGGTGCGGTTCTGGCAGTGGGGATCCTGATCCCGCTTGCCGCGTTCGATCATCGGCTGGCGGATCTGATCCTTGCCCTGACGGGCCATGAGCCCGGCTTGCTGCTGACCGGATCAGCTGCAGCGATCATCTTCGCCTTCGCCGTTCGCTTCTTTGCTATCGCGCAAGGGGCGGTCGATGGGGCCTTTGGACGCGTGGCGCCGTCGTTGTCGTTGGCCGCCCGTTCACTGGGCCGAACCGAAGGCGGGACTTTGCGTGATGTCTATGTGCCACTCATGAAAGGTTCGATCGGAACGGCCCTGCTTTTGGTCTTTGTCGACTGTGTCAAGGAACTGCCGGCGACGCTACTGTTGCGCCCTTTCAACTTCGACACGCTTGCCACCCGAACCAACGAACGCGCAAGCTTAGAGAACCTGTCCGAGGCAGCGCCAGCAGCCTTGCTGATCATCGCCGTAGGGCTGATCGCCGTTCTCCTTCTGGCGCGCGCCAGCATCCCCGCCGGTCAAAGGGCGCGGTCCGGACCCCTTCAATAAATCTTGCGCACCGTCCTTCAAAAGGCTATTTGCCTGCGGCGTGCCCCTATAGCTCAGCTGGTAGAGCATCTGATTTGTAATCAGAGGGTCGGGAGTTCGAGTCTCTCTGGGGGCACCACGGCCACTTGCGAAACGCCAAGAAATCAAGGAAAACAGGACGTTATCTGCCTTCGGGGTCCACAAACGGGTCCACGGAAGGTACACAACATGGGCGTGTCGTTGACTTTGAAGCACATCAAGGAACTGGCTCCGGGTCGGTTCGAGTATCGGCGGCGTGTACCTGAGTCTGTTCGGGGCACCATGCAGAAGGGTGAGTTCAAGCGCGTCTTCTCCGCCACATCCCCCGCTGCCTTGGCCCGCGAACATGCCCGCATCGAGGCGGAGTTTGACAGGGCCTTGGCTCTGGCCAAGAGGGGCCGGGACGCCACCTCCACGGCCACCCCTCGGGAAATCTGGGAGGCAGCCCTCAGGGAAGCCCAGAGGCTCACTGCGGGGGTCATCGGGTTGGATGAGGATGAGGCGAGGGAGGTCGTCGCAGAGACCCTTGAGGCATCAGGGAAGGCACCTCCGAAGGTCATCGCGGCACTGACTGACCCGGACAACCTCCACCCCGACAACGCCCTCCCCGGTCACACCCTCGAGGATGCCAGGAAGCTGTACATCAAGGAGAAGCTGGGAGGGGGCCAGGGCGATGAACACCGGGAGGCCTTGGCGCGGGTTGAGAGGGTTATGCAGAGGGTGACCGAGGCGCTTGGGGATGATGCCCGGACACGGCCCTTGGACAAGCTGAAGCGCGAGGATGCCCGGAAGGTCCGGGACCACATGCTGCAGTCTCCCCGGAAGGGTGGCGGAGTCTTGTCCCCGGCCTCGGTCAAGCGGGAACTCAAGACCTTCTCCGCCGTGATCAACTTCGGTCTGAAGGAGTTTGACCTTGGGGGCGCGGTGAACCCATTCGATAGCCTCCCGGTACAGGGTTCGGGCGGGTCAGCTTCCATGCCTGATGCCGACAAGCGCGACCCACTCCCGGCCCCGGTGGTCGAGGCCATGAGGTCGCGGCTGAAGGGTGACCTCCACCTGATCTGGCGTATCTTGGCCGGGACGGGATGCCGCCTTGGCGAGGTCACGGGCTTGCGGAGCGAGGACGTCATTCTCTCCGGCCCAATCCCTCACATCCGGGTCACTTGGCATGAGGCGCGGCGGCTAAAGACAAAGGCCTCCATCCGTTCTGTCCCCTTGGTCGGAGACTCGCTGGCAGCGGCCTCAGAGGCCCTCTCCGGTTGCCCCTCTGGTGGCCCGTTGTTCCCCCGCTATGCCACTCCACGGGGCGCTGACGGGGCATCTGCGGCTCTCATGAAGCACCTCCGCAAGGTCACCTCCAATCCCAAGCATGTTGTCCACTCTCTCCGCCACGGGATGAAGGATGCCCTCCGCTTGGCGGGGGTGGAGAAGACTGTCCAAGACCTCGTCCTTGGCCATGCCTCGCCCTCCATAGGGGAGACCTACGGGGGCGAGGGGGTGCGCCTTCAGGTGGCGCATCGGGCCTTGGTCAATGCGTTGGGATACGGTGGTCAGGCGAAAACACCTCATTGAGGTGGTCTATGGGAGAGGTGTTTTCGGGGTTGTTAGAAGTCGCCGTCGGCGTCCTCGGTCCCGGAAATCCAAGCCCCGATGGACCGGGCCTTTCGTTGACCAAGGGCGAACACCAAGGCCTCGCCCGCGATCTCTTCATCTTGCCAAGGTGTCTTGCCCAAGGCTTCCCGGACGGCTTCCCCGATCTTCTGGACAAGCTTCCGTCTCTCTTCGTCCTCCATCGGTTCCCTTTCAGCTTCCTCCTCGAGGCTGTCTCTCCGGTCCACCGTCCATCGCCCTGTGGGTTCCCGTCCGGTGGCCTTGAGTACCGCCAAGCGATGCCTCATCCGGTCAACCGTGGCGTGGCCCACCCCGGCGGCTCTGGCGACCTTCTCAACAGGGATGCGCTTGCCGGGGAGGCAGACAAGCTTCCACGCGGCGTCCACCCGTTCCTCCTTGGTGAGCGGGAGACTATCCAAGGTGTTCGCTTGTATGGCCCGCTGCAGGGCGTCCTGCCGGTCCCCTTTAACGACGACTGCAGGGACCTGATGCGGCGTCTCAGCGATGGACTTGAGGGCACAGAGGCGGTGGAAGCCATCGAGGAGGACATGCCTCCCTGTGGCCTCTCCGTCCTCGCCTTGCTCTGCCCACACCAAGAGGGGCACCAAGAGGCCCCGCGCCCGGATATCCGAGGCGAGGCCCTTGACGTGGTCCCTGTCCAGATCGAAGCGGCGAAACTTGAAGGCTTCTTGCACTACTACCCGGCGGAGCGGGACATGGATTGTTGTGACGTCCGGGGTCACCTTCCGGCCTCCCCGATCAGGTCACCGAGGGTTTCCTTGAGGGCTACACCGAGTGCTGGTGCGAGGGCCTCTTCAGGTGCCTTCTGCGCGGCGAAGGTTGACCTGTCGCGGGTCCAAGAGCCGGTCGGCTTCTTGCCTTCAGCCTCGAGGGCGCGCTTCCTGCGGCGCATTACCGAGATGGTCTCTGGCGTGGTCCCGGCCAAGGTGGCGAGGCTGCGGAGGGTGAAGACCGGTCCATCCATTTCGGGGGTGGACTTGTGGAGGCAGACCAAGCGCCAAGCGGCATTCTTGCGCTGGTCAAGGTCGAGGGTTTCGGGGGCGATGCCAAGCAGGGCAGTCAAGGCGTTCGTCGCTGCGGCGGAGGTGTTGGAGTTGCGTCCGAAGTTACGGGACATGGCGAGACAGTCCTTTCTGGAAGGGGTTGACGGTTCACTTGTGCTAGGGGTGGGGTTAATGAGCTAAGGCCACTCCCGGCCTCGTTCCGAGGTCATCCGTCGGGGCGACTTCAGGGTCTCTGGCAGGCGGCGGCGGCTAGTCTGTGCCAGAGTGGGGGTTAATCACTTTGGACCCTTTCAGGTCCTCTCAGGCCAGCCTTGAAGGATGCCCCCAAGCTGGCCGAGGATGCCCGTGAGAGGCTTCTGATGGTGGCCGAGGGGGAGGGCATCTATCGTCAGTCAAGCTGACGTTAAGAACGCAGGCGGGTCCCACAAAACCGAGACCCCAAGGGTCCGGTAGGACCGGGTTGGCGACGTAAACAGATCGCCCACCGCGTCACCGGTGACCGAAACTTTCCAATCAGGACTGACTTCTTCCCTATGGGCGGGGTTAGTCTCAGGCGGCGACTTCGAGCCGGTCCAGTGTCCGCATCACCTGAGCCGCTGACCACTTCCCACCCCGCGACGTCTGGACCCCGGAGGCGTTCAACGTGTCCGCAATCTCCCTCAAGGTCTTTCCGGCTTGCCGCATCGGCTGCACCATCCCGGCAACCTTCTGGGCATATCCTTCGGCTTGCGCCCTCACGGCCACGTTCCGCGCCTCGGTCTTGGGTCGGATGCCCCCAAGCTTCTTACCCTTGGCCTTGACCTCAGCCAGAGCCGCCTTCGTCCGCCGCGAGATGAACTCCCGCTCTTGCTCTGCAAGGGCAGCGTAGATGTGCAGTTGGAAGTTGTCCGCATGGGGCATCGAGGCCACCCGAAAGCGGATGCGGCGGTCTTCCATCAGTGTGGCGATCTGGGAGACCCGACGGGACAGGCGATCAAGCTTGGCGACCAAGAGTGTTGCCCCAAGCTTGCGGCAGAGGTCCAAGGCCTTGGCGAGTTCAGGGCGTTCGGTGTCCTTGCCAGACTGGACCTCGGTGAACTCTGCGGCCACCTCAAAAGGGGTCTCGGCATAGTGGGCAAGGAACATGTCAATGTCGCGGGTCTGTGCCTCGAGGCCAAGGCCAGACTTGCCTTGCTCTTCGGTGCTGACGCGGCGGTAGACGACGAACTGTTGCATGGTGATGCCCTGCCTTCGGTGTTGCGTTTCACCATCTAGGCAGGTCTGTTGCAAAGGTCAACGGACGTTGTGCTTGCAACGAAGCATCATGAGGCCCAAGAGATGGACAGGCCGGGAAGGTCCAAGGTGCCCCCGCTGATCGGGTCACGGGTAAAGCCGTACCGGGTGGCCGGTGCAGTCTGTCGCTGGGCGAAGACCTCGAACCGACCGAGGCGGATGGAGAGGAAAGAACGGGACGCGGCGAAGCTGATGGTCATGGCTGAACTCCAAGAGGTGAACCGGGGATGCCCCCTCGGCTGGACCTTCATGAGTCTCTGATGAAAACCTGTCAAGCCATTGAAAAATTGCATGAAAGAGACCTTCCCTCCTGTGGAAGGAACTGGCCCCGCCCCCACGGGGGGGTATGCGCGAGCCTCTGTATCTATCTCGGGGTCTCAGAAATGTGCGCTGGATGTGTCCGTATTTGAGGTGTCTTGCTCCCATAAGAACCGCTAGCTAGTCTGCGGGAAAATAGATGAAGGTATCTTCTGATGGCGCATTACCAATGTCCGTTTTGTAACCAGCACCAAGCGATCACCGAGCCAAAGCACTACCATGATGTTTCGCAGTTTTACATTAAGGAGAATGCCGAAGGGCCTATTGGACCGAGCTTTAGCGTCCTGTCCTGTGCAAACCATTCATGTCGAAAGACCACGATATGGTTGACTGTCGGGACAGTGGCGCGAAACGGTGCCGGAGACTTATACATGAGCGCTTCAAAACAGTATTTGTTCAAAAGCCGAATAATCCCA
>CANJQT010000040.1 GCA_947476475.1 Paracoccaceae bacterium
CCGTTTTGGCATGACTTATCACGATCCGGGGGCCGCCGCATACGAAGAGCGCCACCGCACCCGCGTCTTGGCCAACCTCCAGCGCCGCGCCAAGACATTCGGCTTTGAATTGGCGCCCATTCCTGCACCCGAGGCTGTTTCTTAGGAAGCCACCCAGTTCTTCGCGAGCCTAAAGCCGTGAGGTTTCGGTTCGTCGAAGAACAGCGAGGGGCCTTCCCGGTCGATCGACTGTGCCGGGTTATGAATGTCAGCCCGCGCGGGTTGCGAGCCTTCCGAAGCCGTCCAGCCAGTCGCAGGCAGCACATGGACATGGTTGTTCTGGCGCACATCAAGGAGCAGTCGCGCCTGAGCCTGGGCAGCTACGGACGGCCCAGGATGACCGAAGAGTTGAAGGAGGTTGGTGTCGACGTGGGGCACCGGCGTGTCGGGCGACTGATGCGCGTGAACGGGATCGTTGTTGAAAGAACACGCAAATTCAAGGCGACGACAGATAGCGACCATACGTTCAACATCGCTCCGAACCTGCTGGACCGTGACTTCACGGCAGAAAGGTCCAACCAGAAATGGGCGGGCGACATCAGCTACATCTGGACCCGCGAAGGCTGGCTGTATCTGGCGGTCATCCTCGATCTGCATTCGCGGCGTGTGATCGGCTGGGCCGTCAGCAACCGCATGAAACGCGATCTGGCGATCCGGGCGCTGAAGATGGCCATCGCCCTGCGATCCCCGCCTCGGGGCTGCATCTTCCACAGCGATCGCGGCAGCCAATACTGTTCGCACGACTATCAGAAGGTTCTGCGCGAGCATGGCCTCAAAGCGTCGATGAGCGGCAAGGGCAATTGCTACGATAACGCTGCCGTCGAGACCTTCTTCAAGACAATCAAGGCCGAGCTGATCTGGCGCCGCACGTGGGAGACCCGACGCCAGGCCGAAACCGCCATCTTCCAATACATCAACGGCTTCTATAACCCGCGCCGTCGGCACTCAGCTTTGGGAGGCAAAAGCCCCTTGGCCTTCGAACGCCAAGTGGCCTAAACGAGCACCGGGAGCGGCACAAATACGCGACAGGTCCACCTGGTAACACTCAAACGGCAAGAGCGAGGCTTTTGAGCCATACTCAAACTCAAGGATTACGGGAAACGTAGGCACTCCTACTGCTCACGATAAGCGCACCTTTAAGCTCGATTGCTCAGATTCGATTACTCGTAAGGCGAAAGGCGGAGATCACCACGTTGACTAGGGCAAGAAGCAGCAGAAGCACCAGATATCCATTGATGCCGGACTGAATGACGACGCGTCCTGCAAAAATTGGCAACCCGAAGGCACCAACGAAATAGGCAAGACTGAACAGCAGAAGAACTTGGGAAACGTGGTTATCCGGGACGCCGTCGGTGGTCTGGCCCGCAAGCAGGGAATATAGCAGGCCATAGCTGCCCCCAAAAAGCGCGGCTGCTGCGCCATAGAGCCAAGGGTCACGATTGATCAGGGGCAGTAGGGCGATTGACAGCGCCATCAGCCCCGTCAGCGCGAAATTTGCCGGACGTTGCGGCATTCGCAGCGCCGTAGTCACCAGAATCAGCCGTGCGAAAATGGCTGCCGACATAAATGCTGCATAGTAGACAAGGAAATCGACACCGTTTGCCATGGCAAAGCTGGTCTGAAAACTAGACAGCCCGCCAAAAACTGCTCCGGCAACGCCAATCATCAAAATGGGCGCGCGGGATCCTGACCTCAGGACCGCTTGCGCGGCACTCCATGACAGCTTGTCGCTCCGCAGTCTTCCCGACCCGTTGAGGCCGGTTGACCTATCAACAACAGCCAATGATGCGACACCGGCTGTGACGATCAGACCGGAAACACCGAAAGCGTGATCATCCTCAAATCCGGAGGAAATGGCTATGCGCCCAATAAGTGGGCCGGTTCCAATCCCGGCCATCATGTAGCCAGCCAACCGGGCAAAAGCCTTCGGCCGCAGGTCAGCCGGCATCATCTTGGACGCAATGATCGGTCCGAGCGAGTAGAAGGTGCCCCAACCCAACCCCAGCAGAAATCCGAGCAAAAAGTTCCAAATTCCGGTGTCAGAGTATGTTGCAAAGCCGAACATGGTGACAGCCAATACCAGGCCTGCCACCATTGCCGCCCTACAGGGGCCAAGATGGTCGGAAAGGTGGCCGGACAGAATGACAGCGCCGACCGAGCTGAATGTTGCAGTCGAAATGATATTGCCCGCGGCCGCCACGTCCGCGCCGCGCCCTGCTATCAGTAGCGGAAGCAGGAACGTCATGCCATAAGCGGTCGCAAAGCAAAATCCGCCAAGGCACAAAAGCGCAAAATTGAACCGAGGTGCAGCAGAAGCGATGGCTGATTTGATGGCCGCCTCTGTCGCCGCGATGCCAGTCTTTTCTTGCGCGAGATTTATCAAAGCGTCGTCGCTGCGGGCGTGGTCTTGGGGGTCCGCAGAAGTCCCTGAGAGCCGGTGACCATTCTCAGTTGGCATCGCCGCAGGTTTTGGTGTGCCCCCATGGGATCAGCGAATGAAGAATCAGATCGCTGAACATGTCCCCAATTTCGTTCGCGGTCTGCGGACCCGCCGGATTAAGCCAGAGGAAGCTATAGAAGAACATCCCCATCAGTCCCTTGATTGCGGCCTTTTCGATGGGTCTGAACGTCCCTTGGACGACACCCATCGAGACCGTGTCAACCCAAAGCTGTTGGTAATCCTGGTGAAGCTGACTGACGTTGCGTTGGCGATCGCCTGACAGCGCGTGTATTTCCCGAAAGCAGACCGTCATTTCGGCGCGGTGATCGTAGACCACGCCGATCATCGCCCGGCTTAGTCGCCGAACGCGGTTCGCGGGGTCAATCTCACGCGCGATGATCTCTCGGCCTTCGTCAATAAGCTGCTGCATATACCGCCACGAAATATCGAACAGAAGATCTTCTTTGCTTGTGATGTGATGGTAGAGCGCGCCGCGGCCAAGGCCGACGGCTTCGCCCAACTCGGCGACACCAACAGCGCCGTATCCGTACTTCGCGAACAACTCCGCAGCTGCGGCACGGATGCCATCGGACCGTTTCGTCTCCTTCAACTTCGCATCCTCCACAGTTCAATACGGCACAAACTGGTTGCACTTCACGTCAAAGCTCGCACTTCATAGTTCTGTGTACTGCGGTTGATCGAACGGTACAATATGCAATCTGACCTCGTGTCGGCCTGTATTATCAAATGATGGAGGTCCTCAGCTCTGCCAAGATCGGCGGGGCTGCATCGTGCGAAAACGCTGAGAGTTCGCAAAAAAGCCTACTTTCATGCGGTTATCTTTGATCGCGTACCGGATCTGCCTGGAAGCGAGCCAATCCGAATGCGACGAATATTTTCTTGACATGGCCAGTGATAGCAGCCAGTATACCGACCACACGGTACAATACTGCCGGGTAGGGGAGGAGAGAATCGCATGACAACACCATTCGCGGTGCTTGGGAGGCGTATTTCGATCAAGGTTTCACACGTGTCGATGACTTGCTCAGTGGCGCTGTCGTGACACATTCAGAACACATCCTGTCCGTGACGGTCGGTTTCGTTGTCCTTTGGCGGGGCGAAAGCAATAAGCGCGTTTTCATTCGACGTGGCTCGGCGTTCGATCTGTTCCCTAATCGGACCCAACGGAGCGGGCAAAAGCCCCATGCTTAACATCCTGAACGAATGGTGGCTTTGATGCGCCACGCGAATTGATCGCGGCTATGGGGCACCAACGGATGGAAATGCCGCGCAACCGTGAGAATTCGTTCTGCTGTGGCGCTGGCGGAGGCCGGATCTTTATGGAGGACAACCCGACCGGCGAACGCCCAAGCGAAAGCCAGATCCGCGAGGCACTGGCGCTTGGTGATATCCGCTACTTTGTCGTCGCCTGTCCCAAAGACGTGGTGATGTACACCGCCGCTATCCAGGAAGTTGGCGCGCAAGAGAAGATCGCGGTGCGTGACCTAGCCGAGCTGTTGACCGACAGCGTGCTGGTCCCTGCGACGTCCCTGACATGAATAAAATGAATACATCCCGGAATGGAGCGATGATGAAGAGCAGCCGCAATGATGACGTTCTTTGGACCCCTTCGGATATGCAAAAGAGCGCTTCTGCGCTCTGGCGTTTTGCCGAAGCGAACGGTTTTCACCCGGCTGATTATGATAGCTTACACCGCTGGTCGATTGACCAGAATGGGGGGTTCTGGTCGTCGCTTTGGGACTTTTGCGGGGTGATCGGCGAGAAGGGCGATGTCGCGTTTCAAGCTAATGAGGCCGCTTGGATGACGGGTGCACAGTTCTTTCCGCAGGCCCGGCTTAATCTGGCCGAAAATCTGCTTAGGGGGGATGAAAATGCCCGCGCGGTTTTCACGATGGACGAGCTTGGCAAGACGCAGACTCTGACCTTTGGCGAGTTGCGGGCGCGCGTGGCGAAAGTCGCGCAAGGGCTGCGAGACGTCGGCCTTCGCCCCGGTGACCGTGTTGCGGGCATCCAGCCAAACGATATTGACGCTTTGGTTGCTTTGCTTGCCACCGTCGCGATTGGCGGCACCTGGACGTCTTGTTCGCCTGATTTTGGCGAAACCGCCATCATTGACCGGATTGGGCAGGTCGAGCCGAAAGTTTTGTTTGCAGCGCCCAATTACCGCTACGGCGGCAAACTGCATGATGTCTCGGATCGGATCCAAGCCATCATGGCAAAGCTGCCGACGGTCAAACTCCTGATCATCAGCGGGGAAGGCGAGGTAAATCCTGCGCTGAAGGCAATTCGCCAAACCGATTTCGGCACCGAAGCCGCGCTGATTTTTGAGCGTCTGCCCTTTGATCACCCCTGCTATGTCTTGTATACCTCGGGCACAACCGGCACGCCCAAGGCAATTGTGCACCGCTCGGGTGGGGTTTTGCTGCAGCACCTTAAAGAGCACACTCTTCACGGCGATGTCCGCAAGGGCGACACCGTGATGTGGTATACTAATACCGCATGGATGATGTATCATTGGTTGGTTTCGGCCTTGGCCGTCGAGGCGTCGATCGTGCTTTATGATGGCGCGCCTATCCTTAAGTCGCCAGAAGGCCTTGATTGCAGCAAACTTTGGGCACTCGCCGAGACCGCGGAAATTACGCATCTTGGCGTCAGCCCGAAGTATTTGGCAACGCTGGCCGGCGAGGGCTACCACCCTGCAGAGCAGGTGAATTTGGCCAACCTGCGGAGTTTGCAGGTTTGCGGGGCCCCTACGCTGCCACATCAGTTCGATTGGGTTTATAAGGCAATCAAAGTCGACATGTCATTCTGGTCGATTTCTGGCGGTACAGAGATCCTTGGGAGCTTTCTGATCGGTTCGCCCTTGCACCCCGTGCGGCGTGGGCAACTTTCAGTCAAAGCGCTTGGACACGCGGTCAATGTGTTGGACGAACGTGGTGCGCCGGCGATTGGCCAGCGCGGTGATTTGGTCTGCACTGAACCTTTCCCTTCAATGCCGCTGACCTTTTGGGGCACCGATGGTACGAAGAGGTATCATGACACCTACTTTAGTGAGCGCCGTGAGATTTGGACCCATGGCGATGTGGCCGAACTGACCGTCTTTGGCAGCGGTTACGTGCATGGCCGTTCTGATAACACTTTAAAGCCGGGTGGGGTGCGCATCGGCATTTCGGAGATATATGCCGTTTGCGAAGGCTTTGCGCAGTTCGAGGATTATTTGGTTTTCGGGGCCACACACGAGGGTGACGAAGAGGTCGTTCTGTGCCTGAAACCAGCGGATGGCGCCCTGGTTTCGCCCGAAATCCTTAAATTGCTTCGGCGCGAGATCAGGAATCAGGCCTCGCCCCGGCACGTTCCCGCGCAGATCCATTTGGTGCGGGATGTCCCCTATACGATCAACGGAAAGCGGGTCGAAAGTGCTGCGCGCACGACCGTTGCGGGCCTGCCCGTCAAAAACATCGGCTCGCTTGCGAACCCGCAATGCCTGGATGAGTACAAGACCCTCAAACGGGAGAGCGCCCTGTGAGACACCTTAGGCCAAGAGCCGCGATCGTCGGCATTGGGGAGCTTAAGCCCCAGCGGCGCACCGACGGTGTCACCACCATGGAACTGCTTATGCAGGTGTCTGCCGAAGCCATCGCTGACGCAGGTCTTTCCCTCGGCGAAATCGACGGCTTGCTTGTGGCGCCACAGGTTGGCGAGACCCCGCAGCACGTGCCGGCGACGGTTGCAGAGTATTTTGGTATGCAACCAAGCATGTGCAATATGGTCGATCTGGGCGGCGCATCTGGGCCGGGCATGATCTGGCGAGCGGCGGCGGCAATTGCGGCAGGACAATGCGAGACAGTGCTTTGTGTCATCGGCAATCATCGCAACACGCCAGCGCCAAAGTCACCCAATCGCAACCCCGCACGCGAGTTTGACACACCTTTTGGGGCATCCGGCGCAAACACTTCTTATGCTTTGCTGATGCAGGCGCATATGGCCGCATATGGCTGCGCCCCTGAAGATTATGCCGCTATTGCCGCAGGGTCGCGCGGGAATGCGCAGCACAACGAGATGGCCATCTTTTACGGCCAGCCCGCGTCGGTCGAAGAAGTGCTGGCATCACCCATGATAGCTTCTCCGTTGCATTTGTTCGAGATAGTTATGCCGGTTGCCGGGGCAGACGCGGTGATTGTCACAACGGCAGCGCGCGCATCTACTCTGCGTCACCCGCCCGTTTTTCTTAACGGAGCAGGCGAAAAGGTTACTCACCGGGCCGTAAGTCAGGCACCCAGTCTTACGTCGGGACCCCTTAAGCACGCCATCGCCCGCGCTTTGGAGCAATCGGGTATGGGCATTCGTGAAATCGACTTTTTGTCGCTTTACGATTGTTACACAATCATGGTCGCGACAACCATCGAGGATGCGGGCCTTTGTGCGCCTGGTCAGTTCGGCACATGGCTGCGGGACAATGGTGGCATGTCGAGCGATGCCCGCCAGCCGATCAACACGCACGGAGGGCAGTTGGGCTTTGGCCAACCTGACCTGGCAGGCGGCATGACCCATGTTGTAGAAGCCGTGCGCCAAATTCGAGGCACTGCGACAGACCGCCAAATTCAAAACCGCAAGTCCGCTCTGATCACCAGCAACGGAGCGACGATGTCAGAGGCAGTCGCACTCATACTGGGGGCAGATCAATGATGGACTACAGCGCGTTAGATGTTCCCGGTCCTACGATCACAAAGCTCTCGCAGCCGTTCTGGGATGCTGTGTCTGAGGGCCAGCTGCTGATCCAGTTTTGTACTTCTTGCAGTAAAGGAGTGTTCTATCCGCGTCCCATTTGCCCGCTTTGCTGGGCTGATGCGCTTGAATGGCACACGGCCAGCGGCAAAGGCAAACTGACGTCATTTACAAAAATCTGGAAGCCCGGCCATCCCGGATGGCTGACCGTCGCACCCTATCTTGTCGGCCTCGTGCAGCTGCACGAAGGGCCCACGATGCTTAGTCACATCCTGCAAGAAGGGCAAATCCCCAACGTTGGCGACCCCGTAATTTTCAAACCGACCCGCATAGGCAAGCTCACATTGCCATTTTTCGCCACAGTACCAACAGGAGAGATCTGAAAATGCCCAACAGCAAAAAAACTGACGGCTGGGTCAATGTCACCAATGGCAAACCCTCAGTTAATCAAGCATCCGAACGCGCGCGTGTAACGCGGATGGAGGACATCCATGCCTTTACCGAGATGACCGGTGACCGCAATCCCGTTCACTATAATGAGGAACTGGCGAAAAAGACGCCCTTCGGCAAGCTTATCGTCCAGGGCGGGGTCACGACGGGCATCTTGAACGCCTGCGTGGCAGAGGATTTGCCTGGCCCGGGGACGGTGTTCTTGGGCACCAACCTTACATTCCGCAAAGCAGTCGGCGTCGGCGAGTTGATCACTGGCCGTGTCGAGGTGGTATCGGTGCGCGACGACAAGCCCATCTGTCAGCTGAATGTATCTGTGCGAGATAGTGTCGGCGACATCTGCGTCGAGGGCACTGCGACCACTTATACCATGCCACTTGTTGGCCTTTGACAGTGACTGATGCACGGTGGACGGTGCTGGCGCAAACTGGATTAGGGGTGGTTTTGACACTCTCGACCTGGTTTTCTGCAACAGCCGTCGCCCCAGACATCGGGCGCGACCTTGACATGACACCCGAAGAGCTGTCGTGGCTGACCAATGCAGTGCAGGCAGGCTTTGTGCTTGGAGCGTTGGCGGCAAGCTTTTTCGCATTGGCTGATGTTTGGCCGATGCGAAAACTTCTTGCAATTGGCGCGCTTTTTGCTGGAATCGCCAACGCGGGGATGCTGCTTGATGTAAGCCCCCTGGGGATCACCCTGGCACGGTTTTCAACCGGCGCCGCTCTTGCGCTTGTCTACCCTACTGCGATGAAATACATCGGCACCTGGTTCGTGTCTGGCAGAGGCTTGGCCATGGGGGTCGTCGTCGGAGCCTTGACCCTTGGCTCGGCCTTTCCGCATTTGATCCGGGCAACCGGTATTGGGCTGAACTGGCGGCTTGTCATCGCATCAACCTCGGTTGCGTGCCTTCTGGCTGCGGCGTTGTTTCTTGGGCTCAAGGATGGGCCGCATCCGTTTCGCTCCGCTCAGTTTCAACTTGGTCACTTGCGGCGGATGCTTGGCAACCGGGCTGCGATGCTCGCCAATTTTGGATATTTTGGCCATATGTGGGAACTTTACGCCATGTGGGGCTGGCTTTTGGCCTATGTAAGCTCGGCGCAAACGGCTGGCCTAGGCATCAACAACGCATCGCTCGTGACTTTCAGCGCGATTGCAATAGGCGCAACTGGTTGCGTTTGCGGTGGTTGGATGGCTGACCGGCTGGGCAGATGTCTGACCTCGGCGATCTTCATGGGCGTGTCGGGAAGCTGCGCATTGCTCATCGGATTTGTTTATGACGGGCCGCCTGCGCTGTTCGTGATTGTGGCCTTGATCTGGGGATTTTCGATCATTGCAGACAGCGCACAATTCTCGGCTGCAGTTACGGAAGTGTCTGATCCAACGCTTTGTGGTGCCAGTTTAGCGTTCCAAATGGGGGTTGGCTTTGCAATCACAATTGCCGCGGTTTGGGCAATGCCCCACCTTGCCGCGCTGCTAGGGGGCTGGCGTTGGGCCTTCAGTTTTCTTGCAATAGGCCCGGCCTTCGGCATTTGGTCGATGCTGGCCCTGCGCGCACACCCAGCTGCTATCAAAACCGCAAATGGAAGACGTTGATCATGTCAGGAGACCGTATCGCTATGAAAAACAGCAACAAATTTTATATTGACGGAAAATGGGTGACACCTATTTCAGGCGAAACCTTCTTGTTGCTTAATCCTGCCGATGAGACGCCGACAGCGACCATTCCAATGGCAGGCGTTGAGGACGTAAACGCCGCAGTCGCGGCCGCGACGGTGGCTTTTGAGACTTGGTCCATGACCACCAAAGAACATCGGCTTTCGCTTCTCCGGCGACTTCTTGAGCTGTACAATGCAAGTTATGATGAAATCGCGGCGTTGATGACCCGCGAGATGGGGACCACTCTGAGCTTTTCTAAAGCGGCTCAGGCATGGGTTGGCACCGCGCATCTGGAAAATGCAATTGCGGCACTGGAGCAAGAAGATTTTGCATCGCTTCGCGGCAGCACGATGATCTCGAAAGAGCCAATTGGCGTGTGCGCACTTATCACACCGTGGAATTGGCCAATGAATCAACTTGTGGTCAAGGCTGCTCCGGCGCTGGCGGCTGGCTGCACCATGGTAGCCAAACCTTCAGAGTATTCGCCGCTTTCGTCTATCCGCTTTGCTGAGCTTATCCACGAGGCTGGATTTCCACCTGGCGTCTACAATCACATCACGGGAGCAGGCGAAATCGCCGGAGCAGCTTTGGCGCGTCACCCCGACGTGGCTATGGTTTCGGTGACCGGATCGACACGGGCGGGGGTTGCCGTGGCAAAGGTTGCCGCGGATACGGTCAAGCGTGTGGCACAGGAATTGGGTGGCAAGTCCGCCAATATCGTGACCGCTGACGCGGATATCGAAAAAGCTGTGCGCGACGGCGTCGCAGCTTGCTTTGTAAATTGCGGGCAAGCTTGCCGCGCGCCTGCGCGTCTGCTTATTCCGGCAGCGTCTATGGAAGACGCCAAACGTTGGGCCAAAGAGGCCGCTGAGGCACATTCGGTTGGTGATCCGACCACAGCTGTCACTTTGGGGCCCGTTGTAAACAAGCTTCAGTTTGACCGGATCAATTCGCTCATCCAGGCAGGCATCGACGAGGGCGCTTCGCTGGTGACCGGCGGTGTCGGCCGGCCTGCGGGACTAGACAAAGGTTACTATATTCAACCAACTGTTTTTGGCGATGTGACCAACGATATGGTGGTCGCACAGGAAGAAATCTTTGGACCTGTCATTGCCCTTATTGGCTATCAGAGCGAAGAGGATGCCATACGCATCGCTAATGACACGATTTACGGTTTGTCGGCCTATATCCAATGCCCCGACCTTGAGCGGGCTCGCAAGATTGCGCGTAGGCTCCGCGTAGGCTCAATCTGGATCAATGGTGCCGACTGGCAAGCGGACGCCCCCTTCGGAGGCTATAAGCAATCGGGCAATGGCCGCGAGCATGCAGAGTGGGGCCTGCACGACTATCTCGAGATCAAGTCGACTGCAGGCTATATCGGACAGTTTGGCGGAAGGGGCCGCGCGTGATGGATGTCTATATTGCCGCCGCTCGGCGCACCGCGATCGGCAAGCTGGGCGGGGCCCTGACCGGCGTCTCGGCCGCCCGGTTGGGTGCTGCCGTGATCGAAACTATGATCCGGGACTTGGACCTCGATCCTGGGGCTGTTGACGATGTGTTGATGGGTCAGGTTTTGACCGGGGGAGCTGGACAGAACCCCGCACGCCAAGCCGCGCTATACGCAGGTTTGCCTTCCAGCACGCCTGCCATGACCCTAAATCAGGTTTGTGGCGCGGGGCAGCGGTCGATCCATCTGGCGGCACAAGCAATCAAATGCGGCGATGCCTCACTTGTGGTGGCGGGAGGTCAGGACTCGATGACCGAAGCACCGCAAGCGATTTACAATAGCCGCAATGGGCAGGCCGCTGCGCCGCGAATGGCGGATATGATGGTGGTTGATGGGCTTTGGGATGTGTTCCACGATATCCACATGGGCGAAACAGTCGAACAGCTCGCGCGTCGCTTTCTGATAACGCGTTCAGAACAAGACGCCTTCGCACTTCAGTCGCAACTCAAGGCGGCAAAGGCCATCGCGTCCGGCAGGTTTCGCGACGAGATCGTTCCAGTCATTCATCAAGGCCGAAAATCCGAACACATTTTCACGCAGGACGAACATCCTCGGCCGTCTATTACGTTGGAAAAGCTGGCAGACATGGTACCTGCATTTTCCAAAAGTGGTACAATTACAGCCGGGAATTCGTCGGGGCTGAATGATGGCGCCGCCGCCGTTCTGGTTGGAAGTGGTCCTCGCCTGACCCAACTTGGGTTAGATTCTTTGGTCCGTGTGGCGTCCTATGCCACAGCCGCGCTTGATCCGATGGACATGGGTCTCGGGCCTGTCCTCGCGTCTCATGTGGCATTGAAAAAGGCGGGGTGGATCGCGGCAGATGTCGATATTTTTGAAATCAACGAGGCATTCGCGGCGCAATCCATCGCGGTGACGCGCAGCCTGGGTATAGACCCGGCGAAGGTCAATCTAAGCGGAGGCGCAATAGCACTCGGTCATCCGCTGGCGGGTTCAGGCTGCAGGATCGTCGTGACGCTGATCCACGAGATGCTAAGACAAAACGCCCGTCGCGGTCTTGCGTCACTTTGCATCGGGGGCGGGCAAGGGGTGGCCATCTGCTTGGAACGGTCATGACGGCATTGTCAACGTGAGAACCGACTTGCGTGGGCTCTGTCGGATAGAGTGGACAAAACATGGCAGCACCCTCCCAAAGAACTCTTCTTAGCTGTCGCGTGGGACCGTTAAACTATCTGGGGTGTATTGTCTGAAGTCTCGGTCTCTACTCGTCATCGCATTTGGCGAGGGAGCGAGGAAGGTGTTAATTGTCACTGAGAGCTGACCCGGCAGCGGCCGAAATTTACATTGAGAATTGACCCATGTGCAACCGGCTGTGTCGTAAACTTTGGGTAGCCTGAGGTTGCCGAACGTATCTCGAAATGCGGTGACAAGGCGATGCGGAACCTGCTATTCGAGGCAGCCAGTGAGCGACCCCCCGAAAATCGGACAGTGACGGCAGCTACGATCTGAGGTCTGTTGGTCTCCAGGAACGAGGAGAACAGAGATGTCGAGACGCAGGAACGTAAGCGTCCGGTCTGACCGCTATCTGTTCCACCGCCAAGGCAGCAGGTCATCGACCTTGGTGATCTTGTAGTCGGGGATGCGCGCGAGGGTGTCGGCGAGCCAGGCGTGGGGATCGACGGCGTTGATCTTGGCCGTTTCGATCAGGGTGTAGGCGATGGCTGCGGCCTTGCCGCCAGCTTCGGAGCCGACGAAGAGGTAGATGAGATGACCGTTTTCAGCGCTGTCCGGCATGTTTCGGGGCAGCGGGTATGTTGGAACCCTTCGGGTTTCAGCAAGAGGAGAACGGATCATGACGGAACCAGATGTTTTTGTCGGAATGGATGTGCACAAGTCTTGCATCATAGTCGCCTTCGCGGATGCGGGGCGCAATGGCGAGATACGCCGGTATGGCGAGATCGCAAATTCGCCTGAGGCAGTTGCCAGATTGGTGAAGAAGATCGGCAGCCGACACCGGGCGGCGGAATATGTCTATGAAGCGGGGCCTTGCGGCTACGTGCTGTTTCGTCAACTGACGGGTCTCGGAGCAAGCTGCCGCGTCGTGGCACCAGGGCGGACGCCGCAGGCGCCCACGGATCGCATCAAGAACGATACGCGCGATGCGGAGAAGCTGGCGCGCCTCGCCCGAGCCGGTGAGTTGACATATGTCTGGGTGCCTGACCCGGTCCATGAAGCCATGCGCGATCTCGTCCGCGCCCGCTACGTTGCGGCGAAAGACGTGCGCAATGCGCGCGCCCACGTCCAGATGTTCCTTCTCCGGCTGGGCGTTCGCTACGACGGAAAGGGCTGGAGTGGCCGCCATCGGACCTGGCTGTCCGACCGCCGGTTCGAACATTCCGGGCAGCGGATCGCGTTCCAGAGCTTTCTCAATCGAGTTGAGCAGGCCGAAGCGAGGAAGACGCAACTCGAGACCCAGATTGCCGCGCTTTGTCCGGCGTGGGCGCTGTCACCGGTGGTCACGGCCCTACAGGCTCTGAAAAGCGTCGGACTTGTGATCGCCGCGACCCTCGTCGCGGAGATCGGGGACTTCGCGCGGTTCCCGAGCCCACGTCACCTGATGGCCTGGCTCGGTCTCGTTCCGGGCGAGCATTCCAGTGGCGGCTCAATCCGCCAGCGCGGCATCACCAAGGCTGGAAACATGGCGGCTCGATCCCTGCTGTTCGAAGCGGCCTGGAGCTATCGCACGACGCCGAAGGTCGGCCAGTGGCAGACGGCCCACCGGCCCGAACTGGAACAAGAGTTCAAGGATATTGCCTGGAAGGCTCAGCTGCGCCTGAACAGCCGATACCGGCGGCTGGTCGCGCGCGGCAAACGCAGCAATGTCGCCATAACTGCGATTGCGCGTGAACTGGTCGGCTTCATTTGGGACATCGCCCGCAGGATCGTCCCGGCGACCAACTGAAGAGCCGCATATACGCAGCCGTAATCGGTAGCCTTCAGGGCGCCAGGCACAGGTCAGAAGGAACCCTCGAGCAAGAATTTGGGCCGGTGCAATCCGACGCCCGCAGGTAGATCGAGGCAGCCTTCCGACGCAATGTCTTCATGGGGTATCCAATCCCCGAATAAGAGTTTGAGCGACCGTCGACAAAGCCCGGCGTCCTGAACCTTGCCGATTGTGAATGGAAAACCGCGCATCGAACTCCGGTGGATGGCGAGTTGCGCCTAAATCATTGACAAACGGTCATAAGAATTCTTCCACCCCAGGGCGATGGCGCGCATGCCACGTTCGGCGGCGTTGTTGTCCAATTCCAGGATTCCGTTGGCGAGATAGGGGCGCAAGCGTTCCATCCGCGTCAGAGCATATCGGATCGCAGCAGCAAGGGGCGACTTGCCGGATATCCGGGTCAGCTGCATGGCCAGCCAGGCCTCGAGATCATCGAAGTCCGCGGCTGCGCGGGTCTGGCGGAGTTCCACACGCCTGGCCCAAGATCATGAACACCGATAGTCAAAGGACGGTCGCCAGTTCCTGGGCGGTTTGCCTCTAACACCGATCGACCGCTTGGTAGGCTGGCGCCGCAAGGTGCCCCGGTGCGGCCTGACCCGCACTCCGATCGACCAGATGTGTCTTTCCCTGGACCTGTCGGCCGCCCGGGAACGCCTCGCGGTGAGGCTTTGCCTCGGCCTTTGCCTGTGACCCGAGAAGGGCCTGACCGCAGCGGTCACGTGACTGTCCTGTCCATGCATCGGGTCGTGGTTGAGCCGTTCGAAGGCAGCCAAACCGAGGAGACTACCAATGGAAGCAAAGGACAGGATGGCCCGCAGAGTGGTCGGAGGTGTCGACACCCACAAGGATCTGCATGTCGCGGCCATTGTCGATGCGGGCGACAGGATTCTTGAGACCCGCAGCTTCGCGACAACCCGTCAGGGCTATCGCGCAATGCTGGCCTGGATGCGCTCGTTCGGTGAACTCAAGCGCATCGGTGTCGAGTCCACCGGCAGCTATGGCGCAGGACTGTTGCGCTACATGCAGGCCGCCGGGATCGAGGTTCTGGAAGTCACCACCCCCGATCGGCATGACCGGCGCAAGCGCGGCAAGAACGACGACCTGAACGCACAGAATGCTGCGCATGCTGCCTTTGCCGGACAACGGACAGTCACTCCCAGAAGCCGGGATGGGATGGTCGAATCGCTAAGAGTTCTAAAGGCTTGCCGAAAGACGGGGGTCAATGCACGGCGCATAGCCCTGCAAATGATCCAAAACACGATCATCGCCGCACCTGATGCATTGCGGGACCAGCTTCGGAGCATGACACGCATGCAGTTGATCCGGACGCTCGCGGCGTGGTGCCCCGACCTGACCGCTTACCGCGATGTGGAGGCGGCCTATCGGATCAGCCTCAAATCTCTCGCCCGCCGTTACCTCGAACTACACGACGAGATCGCCGATCTCGACATGATGATTGGTGCAATCGTCGAAGATCTTGCCCCCGAGCTGATCGCGCGCAATTCGATCGGCCGTACCTGCGCGGCGCAGCTGCTGCTCACGGCTGGCGACAATCCCGAGCGGCTGAAATCCGAGGCAAGCTTCGCGGCGCTTTGCGGCGTCAGCCCCGTGCCCGCCTCATCCGGCAAGACTGTCCGTCATCGCCTGAACCGTGGCGGAGACCGCGCCGCCAATAGCGCCCTGCACACATCGCAATCGGCCGTCTCAGGACGGATGCGAAGACCAAGGACTATGTGGTCAGGCGTATCGCCGAAGGTCACTCCAAACTCGACGCCATTCGCGCCCTGAAACGCTACATTGCCCGCGAGGTCTTCACGATCATCATGCGTAGACAGAAAGAGGTCAACCAGACCCGCATCGCCGCTTGACAAACAGAAGGGCGTCCAAGGGTCGCAGTTCACATCCTTCGACTGGACCGACCGGTTGAAGCGCGCCAAGACTAAAATCTCCATGGACAGCAAAGCCCGTTACCTCGACAACATCTTCATCGAACGCCTCTGGCGGTCCCTGAAATATGAATGCGTCTACCTGCACGCCTAGGGTCCAGGCTCATTGATCGTCAAAGCCAGAACATGACGGTTGCGGCGAGGGCGACGGCGGACAGGAAGGTCTTGGCGCACCTGTCATAACGGGTTGCGATCCTGCGCCAGTCTTTCAGCCGACCGAACATGATCTCGATCCGGTTGCGGCGCCGGTAGCGTCTCTTGTCGTAGCGGACGGCTTTGCCCCGCGACTTCCGACCGGGGATGCAGGGGCGTATCCCCTTGTCTTTCAACGCGTCCCGAAACCAATCTGCGTCATAACCCCGGTCTGCGATCATCCATTCGGCAGCGGGCAGACTGCTCAACAGGGCGGCGGCTCCGGTGTAGTCACTGACCTGGCCTGCGGTCATGAAGAACTTCAGCGGACGACCCTTGGCGCCCGTGACGGCATGCAGTTTGGTATTCAACCCACCCTTGGTCCGCCCAATAAGACGCCCGCGCTGGTCCTCGGGCCCCCCTTTTTCGCCCGCAGGCTCGAAGCCGTGCGATGCGCTTTCAGGTAGGTCGCGTCGATCATGATGGTCTTCTGCTCGGTGCCCTCGGAGGCCAGCCCCTCCATCATCCTGGCGAAGACCCCCATGTCACCCCACCGCTTCCAACGGTTGTAGAGCGTCTTCGGCGGTCCATACTCACGCGGTGCATCGCACCACCTCAAGCCATTGCGATTTATGAAGATCATCCCACTCAGAACCCGCAGATCATCTACCCGCGGCTTGCCATGGCCCTTCGGAAAGAACGGCTTCAAACGCTCCATCTGCTCAGTCGTCAGCCAGAAAAGGTTGCTCATAATTACCCCCGTCAGTTCGGGGCCTTGAATCACCCAGCGACGGCAGCTTCAAGCAGATCAATGGGTCCTGACCCTAGTGCCCGTTCAGGAAACACTCTCGCGGTGCACTTCACCCGGCGTCCGACCCGTGCGGATGCGGTAGGCCCGCCAAAATGCGCTTGCATCAGCATAGCCAAGGGATAGGGCGATCATTTCCTGCGAGTTCGGGCGTTCACGCAGCAAAGCCTCTGCGCGTTGTTGCCGGACGCGACCGAGAATATCACGAAAGCCTTGTCCTTCATTCACGAGCCGGCGTTGCAAACTTCGCGGAGTGATCTGCAACGCTGCTGCCACCAACGAGATGTCCGTGGGCTTGACCCCAAGATAGAGCGAGATGATTGCTTCGACCCGATCGCTCCAGCTCACCGCATGACCGTTTGTTCTGCATTGGTCGACGAGATGCTTTTCGATCACTGTAATGATGTCGAGATCCTCGATACGAACAACCCGGTCGGCATCCTCTTTGCGCAGGACAATGGAATTCTCGCGCTGCGCGAAGAGTATGGGCGCACCGAACAGCCGGGCCAACACCCGTCGCCCCGTCGGCGCGGGATGGGCAAAGCGAATTTCGACCGGCCGCAGGTTCTGATCAAAAGCATCGCGGATGAGACGGCAGTAACAGCCCAGCGAAAACTCGGCGTCCTGCCGCAATGGCGAGCCGAGCGGCGCAGTAATCATGTAGTTGATGCAGAAATGTTCGTTGTCTTCCGAAAGGGTCACCTGGGTATCGCTCTGAACCGCGCTGAAGAAATGCGAGAACGCGACGAAAGCCCGACGGATCGTACTGGCCTGAGCCGCACGAATGCCGATGGCCGCCATGCTGCCCGGCCCGGTCGAAAAGCCAAGCCGCGCCCCGAAAAACGGATCGCCTGCAAAGTCCGCAGCTTGTTCAATGACATGTAAGTAGTGAGCCAGCGGAATCGGCGAATAGGGGTCATCGAAAAGGTCTGGAGATAGATTGTTTCGATGCAAAAGCACCCCAAGTTTCTTGGGCTCCTCGGCAAAGTGCGCGAGGATCGGTCTGAGGATCATCGCCCGGACAGTCGGAACCCAAGGCAGTGGCGCAGTGACGGATGACATGGCGCAAAAGACTCACGAGTGGTCAGCATTGTCGTAAAATATCATAAATTTGTCGTGAAATGCAATGGTCTTTCATCGCCATTCGACCTTTTATTTCCCCCACAAGTGCTGAGATATGATCTGAGACACGTTTTTCGGCAAAATCTTAAAGCCAACCCGAATGACGGTGCGAACAGCCCGTTGCACGCAGCGGGTACCCCCCGATACGCCCATGTCCTCAACCATCCCGCCAGGAGGAAAAAATGATTACGCTTCCTGATCTTCCGAAGATCGACTTCGTCTACCTCTCGGAATCTGACATGATCAAGGCCGGTGTCACGGACATGAGTTCCTGCATCGACACGATGGAAGAGGCTTTCAAGCTGCTTTACCGTGGTGACTATCGAATGGCCGGCGGCAACAACGATTCCCATGGCGCCATGGTAGTTTTCCCCAAGGAATCGCCCTTTCCCAAGATGCCCAAGCCAACTGCAGAACGCCGCTTCATGTCGATGCCGGCCTATCTGGGCGGCGATTTTCAGATGGCGGGTGATAAGTGGTACGGATCGAACATCGAGAACCGCACGAAGGGTTTGCCGCGTTCGATCTTGATGTACACGCTGAATGATGCAGTGACCGGTGCGCCGCTGGCCCATATGTCGGCGAACCTGCTTTCGGCTTATCGCACCGGCGCCGTGCCGGGAATGGGTGCGCGGCATCTGGCGCGCAAGGACTCGCGCGTGCTTGGCGTGCTGGGACCGGGCGTCATTGCGCGGACCGTGGTTGCGGGCTTCATGGCCGCCCGCCCTGAGATCGACACGATCAAAGTGAAGGGTCGTGGCAAGACGAACCTGGACATTTTCGTTTCCTGGGCCAAGGAAAGCTATCCGCAGCTCAAATCGGTCGAAGTGGTGGAAACTGACGAGGCGGTCGTGCGCGGCAGCGACATTGTCACCTACTGTTTGTCGGGTGTCGTTGGCGATCCTGCTAAATACGCCACCATCCGCCGCGAATGGGTTAAGCCGGGCGCATTTCTGGCCATGCCCGCCCAATGCAACACGGACGAAGGTATGGAGAAACCCGACGTCCGCAAAGTGCTGGACTGCCCCGGCATGTACGAGGCGTGGTGCGAAGAATTCCCCAAACCTTCTCATAATTCTGTCGCGATTATCGGCGTGAAGTTCTGGGAAATGATGCTGGATGGACGGATTGCGCGAAGTCAGCTGGAAGAAATTGGCAAGATCGTCGCTGGCGATGCGCCCGGACGGCAGAACGACGACGAGATCATCCTGATGTCAGTTGGTGGCCTGCCGATTGCAGATGTGGCTTGGGCGGCAACCGTCTACCGCAACGCAGTAGAGCGTGGCATCGGCGTCAAGCTGAACCTATGGGACAAACCCGCGCTCAGCTAAGCTCTGGCTACCCCCGTTTGAGGGGCAGTACCCCCCTCTTTTTTGCTTTAGAATGGAAGACACCATGACCAAGATCGCCAAATACAAGACCTCGTCCGCGGCCGAAGCACGTTGCTGTTATTCTCGCGTCGTCGCTGTCGACAATTGGATTTTCGTATCCAATACCGCCGGCCGGAATCCATTCACGAAAATTATTCCGACCGATATCACAGAACAGACACGGCAAGTTTTCGACAACATCGAAGCGGCGCTAGTGGGCGCGAAATCCTGTCTGGCTGATGTCATCGCGGCCCGCGTTTATATCTATGATCCTAAGAATACCGACGCGGTCATGCAAATCTTTGCAGAGAAATTCGCTGAAACGGTGCCGACCCTTACCTCTGTCTGCCCACCGCTTTGCTCGACCGACTACGGTGTCGAGATCGAGGTGACCGCCTGGCGCGGCGCGGCGCAGGCAGAGATTGAACGCATCACCCTGAACTATTGATCCCAGCCATGGCACCCACCATCTTCCCAGTAGAGTTGCCGACAACATTCTCAAACGCCGTCAGCGTTGTGGTCATTGGGTCCGGCATCGTTGGCCTGTCCGCAGCGCTGACGCTTGCCGAACGCGGCCTCAGCGTCACGGTGTTTGAGAAGGGGCGACTTGCGGGCGAGCAATCGTCGCGCAACTTGGGCTGGGTTCGCAAGACCAACCGCAACGCAGCCGACGTCCCCCTTGCGCAGGCAGCCGAGAGGCTTTGGATAGGGATGCCCGAGCGTACCGGGATGGATGTGGGCTTCCGCCAAGCGGGTATCATGTTCGCTGCGTCGACCGATGCACAGCTGGCGATATATGAGGGTTGGCGTGCGTCGGTTTCCGGTTTGGGGTTGGACTCGCGTATCCTTTCCAACCGCGAGATCGCCGCGCTGGTTCCGGGCGGTGCAAGAACCTGGAAGGGTGGGCTCTATACGCCGTCTGATGCCCGCGCCGAACCAACGCTGGCGTGTAGTGCCCTTGCCAAAGCGGCTATCGCGCGGGGCGTCACGATCATTGAGAACTGCGCGGTCCGCAGTCTTTCTTTGGCGGCCGGGAAAGTTGCGGGCGTGGTCACCGAACGAGGAGAGGTTGCCTGTGAACAGGTTCTTCTTGCGGGCGGTTTGTGGTCGCGCCGGTTTTTGGGCAATCTTGGTGTTGCCTTGCCGACTTTGCCGGTGATCTGTTCGGTCATGCGCACCGCGCCAATGGAAGGGCCAACCGACATTGCGTTCGGGGCTGAGAACTTTTCGTTTCGCAAGCGCATGGACGGGGGGTTCACCCTGACTCAAAGGGGGCGTCTTGAGGCGCCGTTGACGCTTGACCACCTGCGTATTGGCATGCGCTACCTTGGACAACTCCGCAGCCAACGAGGCGTTCTGAAAGTCCGTCTTGGAGGAGAGTTCCTTCGCCAAGCAAAGCTGGCCCGCCACTGGAGCCCGCAGGACGTCACGCCTTTTGAAAAAATACGCACGATAGACCCTGCGGCAAGCGAGAGCATAAATGCCGAAGCCCTGCGCAATCTCTGCGCGGCATATCCAGTCTTCCGCGACGCGAAGATCGTCGAAAGCTGGGCGGGGATGATCGACGTAACGCCAGATTCCGAGCCGGTTATCGCGCGCATCCCGAAAATTCCTGGCCTTGTGGTCGCGACCGGGTTTTCCGGACACGGGTTCGGCACCGGGCCCGCCGCGGGCCATCTGGCTGCGGACCTGATCTCCGGCGATACGCCGATAGTCGCTCCTGCCCCCTACCGTTTTGAACGTCTGCAATGACGTCTGCGGAATTGTCGGGTTGAATTCAGCGATCCACGTGTTTGCCTGCGACGACAGTTCAGGCGAGTAGTGTCCCGCGCCGACCAAACGCGGAACAGGTCAGACGACCAGCGCGGGCTCAAAGGTTCTGCTATGCCCCCCGAAGTTCCGTCACTCTGATGTAAGGTCTGCCCAACCTGAAGGAGCAGACGAGATGAGGAAGCGCCGCTTCATTTGGGAAAGCACTGAAGACACCGATGCCGGCGGGAGGGGGCATCCACGCCATCAACAGAGCCTTCCAAACCGATCCCAATGACCCGGTCAGTCGACGTGGTGACAGGCCACGATCCAATCCGGTGCGCGTTCGCGGTGCTCGGGCATCTGCTGCCAGCAGATATCGGTCGCCAAAGCACAGCGTGTCACAAACGGGCAGCCTTTGGGCAAGCTCAGCGGGCTGGGCAGGTCGCCCTGCAATGCCGCCTCGGTCTTGACCCGTTTGGTCGGGTCGATCGAGGGGCGCGAGGCCAGGAGGCCCCGCGTGTAGGGGTGACGGGCGCCGGAAAACAGCGCCTTAACGGGCGCAATCTCCATCACCCTACCGAGATAAAGGACAATAACTCGGTCCGAAACGCGATTCACCACGCTTAGATCATGACTGATGAAAAGGATGCTGATGTGGAATTCTTCGCGGATTTCCTCGAGGAGCTTAAGGATCTGCGCCTGCACCGACACGTCCAACGCCGATACCGCCTCATCCATGATGAGCAGTTTCGGGTTGATGATCAGCGCCCGGGCGATGCCCACCCGCTGATTCTGGCCGCCGCTCATCTCATGCGGCAGGCGATTATAATGGCTTGCCTGCAGGCCGACCACCGACAGGATTTTCAGGGCCTTCTCATATCGCTCGGCCTCGGTTCCTATCCCGTGGAAGCGCAGCGTCTCGGAAATCGAGCGCCCCACCTGCATCGCGGGGTTGAGCGAACCGTTGGGATCCTGGAACACCATCTGCATGTCGCTGCGGGCGCGTCGCATCTGCTCGGCAGTCAACTCTCGAAGATCACGGCCTTCGAAGAGCAACTGCCCCTTGGTCGGCTCTAGCAGCCGTAGGATCAACCGGCCCAGCGTGGACTTGCCGCAGCCGCTTTCGCCCACCACGCCCAGCACCTCGCCCGCCCGGATATCGAAGGACACATTGTTCACTGCGTAAAGTGGCTGTGTCTTCAGAAAGGCATTGCCTCTGCGCACATTGAACACTTTGGTCAGGTCACGAACTTGGAGCAGGGGCTCAGACATGGGTGCGATCCGGATCGGGTTTGACATGGCAGGCGACGGTATGTGCCGAACCAACTAATTCCAGATGGGGCGTTTCCAGGCGGCACTGATCGGTGGCAAAACCACAGCGCGGCGCGAACGCACACCCCATGCGCTGGCCTAGCGGAATGGCCGGGGTGCCGGGGATCGGATGAAGCGGGCGGCTGGCATCATCCAGTGCCCGCACCGTGGCGATCAGTCCTTGGGTATAAGGATGGCGGGGTGCGGCGAAAATCTCGCGGACGGGTGCCTGTTCGACCACCTTGCCCGAATACATTACCATCACCTCATCTGCGATGCTGGCAACCACGCCCAGATCATGAGTTATCATCACCAGCACATTGTTGATTTCGGCCTGCAATTCCTTAAGCAAATCCAGAATCTGCGCCTGCATCGACACGTCCAACGCCGTCGTCGGTTCATCCGCGATCAAGAGTTCCGGCTTGCACGAAAGAGCCGCGGCAATCATGATCCGTTGCCGCATTCCGCCCGAGAAGGAGGCGGGATAGTCCGTGACCCTTTCCTTTGGCGACGGAATGCCAACCTGTCGCAGCAATTTGACAGCTTCTGCCTGCGCTTCGCGCCGACCCATTCCGCGATGCAGGATCAGGCCTTCCGAGACTTGATCGCCGATGGTCAGCGCAGGGTTGAGTGAAGTGAGGGGGTTTTGAAAGATCATCGAGATACGGTCGCCGCGGATGTCCGCAAGCTGCTGGCGCGACATCGTCAGAAGATCATCGCCATGAAATACCGCTGTGCCGCCCGTCACCTTACCTGGTCTGCGGATCAGGCGCAGAAGCGACATCACAGTCACGCTCTTGCCAGATCCACTTTCGCCGACGATGCACAGCACCCGCCCCGGATTGACCGAGAACGACACGCCGTCCACCGCATGCAGCTTGCCGCGCTTTATCTCGAAGTGGGTGCGCAGGTCGCGCACATTTAGAATGGGTTCAACCTGTGCCAGATCTTTCATCACCTAGCTCCCTTTCCGAGGATCGAACAAGTCGCGCAGGCGATCCCCGATCAGGTTGAACAGCAACGCGGTCAACACGATCATCGCACCGGGCACGAAGGTCACATGCGGTGAGCCGCGCAGCACACCCGATCCTTCTGCTACCATTGCGCCCCAGTCGGCTGTGGGCGGTTGCACCCCCAGCCCCAGAAAGCTGAGGCCAGAGGCGACAACGATCATCAGGCCGATCAGGGTGGTGGCATAGACCAGGACCGGCCCGATCATGTTGGGCAGGACATAGCGAACCAGGATCGCGCCCGCGGGCGCGCCTGCGCTGCGCGCTGCCTCAACATAGGTGCGCTGGGTGACCTGCATGGTAGAGGTCCGCGCGACCCGCGTGATATAGGGCAGAAGCACAACGAATATCGATACCATGATGGTCAAGAGCCCCGGCCCCATCACGCCCGCCACCGCAATCGCCAGCAGGACAATGGGAAAGGCAAAAAAGACATCCAGCACTGCCATCAGCGCGGCATCGACGCGCCCGCCCGCATATCCGGCAAGCAGGCCGATTGCCACCGACAGCGTCGTGGCCGCCACGGTCGGCACGATGGCCACCACCAGCGAGATACGCGTGCCGTATATCGTGCGCGCCAGCAGATCGCGCGCCTGATTGTCTGAGCCAAGCAGCAAACCATCTGACCCGATGGGCATATTCGACAGATCGGCCACCGCCTTTAGCGGATCATGCGGGCTGATCACAGGGGCCAGAACTGCCACCAGCACCAGCACCGCCAGGCAGATCAGCAACCGCACCAGAGGTTTGTCGCCCAAGAGCCGCGCCATCGTTTCGCTTAGGGCGGACTTGGGTCGCAGCGGGGCGGGATTGGTCGCAGCGGTCATGATTGCCTCATTTTGCGGGCCAGAAAGTCGTTGATCAGGTCGACAGCCAGATTGATCAGAACGAAGCTGAGCGCGATGAACAGCACACAGGCCTGCACCACCGCCACGTCCCGGCCTAGAATGGCTTTGTAGAGCAGCTGCCCGATGCCGGGCCATGCAAAGACAACCTCGGTAAAAAGCGTGCCACCGATCAGATAGCCCAGCTGCAGCCCGATGATGTTGAGGACATGCGGCATGCAGTTGGGCAGGGCGTGATGCATCAAGAGGCGCCATGATCTGACCCCGCGTGCCCGGGCAACCAGAATGTAGTCGCTGCCCAGTACCTCAAGAAAGACCGCACGCACCATGCGGACGATCACCGCCGCTGAAGCTGCCGCCGCGGTAACGGCGGGCAGGACCAAGTGGTTGGCAATATCCCACGCATCGCCGCCGCCGAAGGTCTTGGTCATGCCGGTGGCCGGAAACCAGCGGAACTGCAGCGCAAAGAAATAGACCAGCACAAGCCCCAACCAGAAGGGTGGCATTGCGCCAAAAACCTGCACGCTTGCACTGCTGGTGCGGTCAAAAAATCCGCCCGCCCGCGCCGCCGATGCTATGCCCACAGTGACGCCTAGAATAATAGCGATAACCAGCGCCGCCGATGCCAGCAGGACAGAGTTGAGAAAACGCGGCACCACCTCGCCCAGAACCGTGTTGCGAGAGATGATCGAGACGCCGAAATCGCCTTGGAGCGTATTGCCCAACCAAAGGAAATATTGGGTGACTATGGGCTTGTTCAGGCCCAGCTGTTCGCGCAGCAACTCTTTGGCGGAGTCACTGGCTTGCGGCCCCAGCAGGGCCGTGGCCACATCTCCGGGTGCGAATTGCAGCAGCCCGAAAACGATAACGGATACGCCGAACAAGACAAACGCGACCCGTGCGGTCCGCCCCAGAATGGCATGTACAATCATGTAACGCAGCTCCAGTTCTGGTTAACAACGCCCCGGGCGCGATGCTCGATCACGGGGTGCGCCGGTCAGCGGTTTGGCAGGTCAGCCCGCAGCGGTGGCGCGCGTCGGGTTGTGTCGTGGCTATGCGCCGCCGCACCAATCAAGGGCGGCGGCGCGGCGCTAGTTATTCCTCGATATAGACTGTCGAAAAGTCGAACCAGTTTTCGGCCGGGTTTACGAAGCCCTTGACGCTTTTGTTCAGAAAGACCGGCTGACTGTCGTTGTACATCGGGATAAAACCAGCATCCTCCATGATCAGGGTGTTGGCCTCCTGATAGACTTTGGCGGCTTCGGCCTTGTCCTCGATCGAGACGGCCTTGTCGAACAACGGGTCGACCTTCGGATTGCAGTACCAGCCCGAGTTCACCCCATTTGGCGGAAACGCGTCACAGCGCGAAACGACGCTGGTCCACGAAGGGATTGATGTACCCCAGGCCATCTCGTTGACGCCGACATCGTCGGTCATCCCGGCGCCCCATTTGCCCAGATAGGCTATCCACTCGTTCTTGGTCATATTGACCTTGATGCCGATATTGGCCATGTCGCGCTGGAACCATTGCTCAGACAATTCGCCCAGGCCGTAGATGATCGCATCCATGTTCACCTCGAACCCGTCCGGGTATCCGGCTTCAGCCAGCAGGGCGCGGGCCTTTTCGGGGTCATAGGGGTACATCTCGAACGTCGGGTCATAAGCAAACGTGCCCTTGGACAGCATGCCATAGGCGGGCGTTGCCGTTCCGCGCATCAGCTTTTCTGCCATTTCCTTGCGGTTGAACCCGTACAGCATCGCCTGCCGGACGCGTATGTCCTTAAGGATCTCGTTTTTCATGTTGATATGCATGTACCAGATTGATGGCACATTGTCGTTTGTCGACAAGACCAGGTCTGACTCCTGCTTCAGGTCGTCGATCTGCTCCCATGGTGGAATCGTCATCATGTTGATCTCACCGGCAAGAAGCGCGTTGACGCGGGTAGCGCCATCCGAAAGCTCGGCGATCACCAATTGATCCAGCTTGGCCTTTTCGCCCCAGTAGTCGTCGTTCCGTTCCAGCACGATCTTGACGCCCTGCTCGCGTTCTACAAAGCGGAAGGGGCCGGTGCCGGTCGGGTGCAGCGCCACGTCCTCGTTGCCGTATTTCTCGATCGAGGCCGGGCTCATCATCAGGAACTGGCCATAGCTGTGGATCGTGCCGTCGACCCACTCGTAGTTCGGGCGGTTCAACGTAAAGCGGACGGTGGTGTCGTCGACAATCTCGAACTTTTCGACCCAGCCGGTAAAGTTGCCCATATAGGCAACGGCTTTTTCGCTGTATTGCTGTGCGTCCGGCTTGGTGAACCGTTCGACATTGTACTTGACCGCTTCGGCGTTGAAGGGGGTGCCGTCATGGAACATCACACCCTGACGCAACTTGAAGGTCCAGACCTTTCCGCCCTCGGTGACTTCCCAGGACTCGGCCAGCGCAGGCTTTAGCTTTACATACTTGGCATCGGGGTCGCTCAGATCGGCCTCGACCAGACCCTCAAAAATCTGCCGCGTCACGGCGCGACCGATCCAGCCACCCATCGCATGCGGGTCCAGTGCGTCGGCCGCTGCGGGCGTTCCCCAGACCAGCGTGCCCTGCGCCTGGGCCTGATGCGGCAGCAGGGCTGCCATCCCCAACCCCAGCGCCGCCGACAGCGCCCTTATGGATGTCATCGCAGTCATTTTTCTCACTCCTTATTGTTGGTTTGTTTTTTGTCTTTATTCTCAGGCTGTTTTGGACCAAACGGACGTCGCGGGATGACGGTCCCTCCAGGGACGGGCCAGCTCGAACTGGCGCGCAATGCGTAAAAGTAGCGCCTCGGCACCGAACCGTGCGACGATCTGTACCCCGATCGGCAGCCCATCCATGCTGACGCCAAGCGGCAATGATATCGACGGCTGACCGGTCACGTTGAACATCGCCGTGTAAGGCATGTATCCTTGCAACTGATCCCACCATTCCTGCCCAGACAGATCGGCATTCTGGTTCAACTCACCATGTGGACGGGCCGTCTGGGCCACGGTGGGAATGACCAGTATATCATGGTTCTCAAAAAAGCGGGCGATACTGCGGCAGCCTTGGTTGAAGCCACCCAACACCGTCAGGATGGCACCGGATGCCGTCATGGCCTGTCCTTCCCGGTAGATGTTCCATGTCAGTTGTTCCAGCGTGTTGGGTCCTGGCATGCGCCCCGCAGCCTGAGCGGTGGCGTGAATCCAGGCCGACTCGCCAACGATCCAGGCGGTGCTGATCGCGTGATTCAGTGCATCCTTATCGAAATGGGGCGCGCATTCACGCAGCTCATGACCCATGCCGGTCAGGTCTTCGACCGCGCGGCGCACTGCCGCGGCGACATCGGGCTGGGGTGGGGGGGCCCAAGGCGGGGCTTCGGAAAAACCGATTGTCAGCTTGCGCGGTGCGTGGTCCAGATCGGCGGCAAAGCCCCCTTCCGAGCGGGGGATCGAATAGGGGTCGCCCACGCCGGGGCCGCTGGTGCAATCCAGCATCAAGGCTGAATCGCGCACCGTCCGGCTGAGAATATGCTCGCACGACATGCCGAACAGCGCCTCGCCGAAATCGGGGCCCAGCGGGTTGCGTCCTCGCGTCGGCTTCAGCCCGACCAGACCGCAGGCCGAGGCCGGAATTCGGATCGAGCCGCCGCCGTCATTGCCATGCCCGAACGGTGTATAGCCAGCGACGACCGCGGCCGCGGTGCCTCCGCTGGAGCCGCCCGCGGACAGACCCTTGCGCCAGGGGTTGTGAACCGGGCCTCCGGCCAGCGGCTCGGTCGTGGGATTGTAGCCGAATTCAGGTGCCTTGGTCAGTCCGACCACGGTGACACCGGTGGCCCGGTAGCGGGTCATCAAGTCGCTATCATGCGGGGCGGTCATACCCTGACACAGGCGGCTGCCGTTCAGTAGAGGTTTACCCTCCATCATCAGCAGGCAGTCCTTGATCAGCATTGGCACACCACCGAAGACACCCTCGGGCTGCGTGTCTTGGCTCAGCGCATCGACCTCTTCGTCGAATACATCGACCAGGGCGGAAATCTCGGGTTCAAGCAGACGGATCGCGTCCAGGGCTACCCGTCCCAGTTCCTTAGCCGTGACCTTTTTGCTGCGGACCAGTTCGGCCAACCCCACGCCGTCATGATCTGCGTATTCGTTCAGTCTCATATTGGCCCCTCGATGGAAATGGCGTCCTATGCGGGTGCTCTTTCGCCTTGATAGAGTGCCGGTTGCCTCGCCGCTTTTCCGCGGAAACCGGCTCAGCCGGCGCCAGCCTTGATAGTCTCGACCACGCCGTTGGCTGCGGCATCAATGGCTGCGGCCTGATGCGGTTGGAGCGCTTGCTGACCGTAGCCTGAAAGGATCTCCAGCATCGGATCGACGATTGGCGTTTTAATCCCCGACAACTGTTCCATCACGGCCAGCCCGCAATAGGGCACCAGGGTGGGCGAATAGCCGCCCTCATGCGCGATCATCAGTTTTCCACCGCAGACCTCGTCGGCCAGCTCCATCACCTGGCGGGCCATGTCGCGGTACCCGCCACTATGCATCATCATCCGCCCCAACGGATCGACAGCCCCGGCGTCGAATCCACACGACACGATGATCATATCCGGCCGGTAGGCCCGAATGGCCGGCAGGACGATCTGCTGGATCGTCTGCTCATAGGCGCCGACACCCGATCCGGGCGGCAAAGGCACGTTGACATTGTACCCTGTGCCCGCACCTGTGCCGCGTTCGTCGACAAAGCCGATACCGGCGGGATAGAGATTGTCCTGATGGATCGAGATCGTCAGCACATCGTCACGATCATAGAAAGCCGATTGCGCGCCGTTGCCGTGATGTACGTCCCAGTCCAAAACGGCGATGCGTTTGGCATCGGTTTCTGCCAGCAGCTTCATTGCGGCGATGACAACGTTGCCAAAGATACAAAACCCCCGGCCACGATCTGCCTCGGCGTGATGGCCCGGCGGACGGACCAGCGCATAAGCATTCTTCACTTCACCGTCCCAGACGGCCTGTGCCGCCCGGATGACGCCGCCCGCCGATAGCAGCGCAATCTCGTAGCTGCCCGGTCCGAAGGGAGTGAGTTCGCCTGCATCCCCGCCACGGTCATCGCTGAGCGCCTTGATGCGCTGCACATAGCTCTTGGTGTGGAACCGGGTGATGTCCTCAATCGCCGCAGGCATGGGCCGCAATTGCTCCAACCCGTCAAGAATTCCCGACACCTCCATGAGGTTGCGCATGCGCCGCTTGGTCTTAGACGATTCCGCATGTTCATCGGGCTCGACCGTCAGGCCGGGCGTGAGATACAACGATGCGGTGCCCGTATCATGCCACATGTACAACTCGTGGCACAGAAATCCCGTCTTCATGACCTCACTCCCGGTTCTTGTTCGGCGCCGACTTCGCCTCGGGGTCATAGTGCCTGCTTCAAAGCGTCGCGCTTTTCTCTGAGTCACCTATTTCTTTCGCGTCCCGCGAATCGCTTGACAGAACGCCCGCTCTGGGCCTCCCTTCTGAAATGGAGTCATCAGCCGCCCTTTTGCCCTGCGGAATTCCGCAAAAAGCCACGTACAGTACCAACCCCACCAATCCTGGCGGGTCGCGCGAGCGTTGGTCGCGCCTGTTGTCGCACTGCTATTATCCGCTAGAGACCGGCCGGTTCGAATCAGAGCACGCTTTTCACGGCTCGGTCAGCCTGCGTCAGGTCGGTGACATCAATGTATCGCGCTTTGCAGCGGGTGCCCATCAGCTGAAACGGACCCGTCAGGCTATCGCACGCCGGAGCCGGGACACTGTGCTGTTCGTAATCCCGACCAAAGGATTTTTCTCGTTTGAACACATTGGCCGTGAAGGTCTGGCGCGCACCAACGACGCGCTGCTGATCTATTCGTCCGAGCCATACACAACGCAATGTTCAGAAACATACGAAAACATCTGTTTCGAAGTAGCCCCGTCCAAGCTTGAGACCGGCATCCCCTGCATTCAGGATGCCTGTGGACGCACCATGACGCTGGATGCGGCGTCACAATGGTTTTTCAAGCAGAATCTTGCGGGGACGCTGGACAATGACTCACCAGACGGGTCCATCGCGTCCCGGATTTCGGGCTATATCATCAATCTGGCGGCGAGCAGCATTTCACAACAGTTCCTGTCCGCCACCAGCGGCCACAGCCGCTCTTACAAGGACGGGCTACTCCAGAGGATCGCTGTCTACATCATGAACAATCTGCGCGAACCGATTCTGGGCCCCCAGACGATCGCTGCGGCACACGGGATTTCGCCCAGCTATCTGCACAAACTGTTTCATGGGGCCGATATATCAGTGAACCAGATGATCATCGAAAGGCGGCTTGCACTGTGCATGAAAGAACTGTGCAATCCCGCGCTCAATTCGTTGTCTGTCACCGAGATCGCCTATCAGGCGGGATTCGCCAATTCGGCACATTTTTCTACCCGATTCAAAAAGCGCTACGGCTTTCCGCCACGCGAGGCACGCGAACAAGCAACGCGCACCTGATCTGGAGGCTCTGTCAGAGCAAAATTCTTGCGTGGGGCTGAGCGGCCGCCTAGCCTGAGCGAATGACAAAATGCTCCCCTTTTCGCTATTTCAAAACCAGCCCCGAAGTCATCCGCCTGGCGGTTATGATGTATGTTCGATATCCGCTCTCGCTGCGCAATGTGGAGGATCTGCTCCACGAACGTGGCATCGAGATCAGCCACGAGACGGTGCGGTTCTGGTGGAGCCGGTTCGGGCCAATGTTTGCCGCTGAGATCCGCAAACGTCGTGTCGAAGGCATGCGCTCGAGCCATTGGAGATGGCACCTGGACGAGATGTTTGTGAAGATCAACGGCGAACGGCATTATTTGTGGCGTGCTGTTGATCACGAGGGCGAGGTGCTGGAAAGTTTCGTGACGAAGTCCCGGGATCGTAAGGCAGCCCTGAAATTCCTCAAGAAATCAATGAAGCGTCACGGCCGCCCCCATGTCCTGGTGACGGACAAACTCCGGTCCTACGGTGCCGCAATGAAGGATGTCGGGAATGCGCAG
>CANJQT010000041.1 GCA_947476475.1 Paracoccaceae bacterium
AGCGGATGTGGCGGTGATCGGGCTGCACAGCGTTTTCGAACATCACGATGCAATGACGCCCACCGCGCTACGCGCCTTCCTGCACGAATACCGCATTCCCTTTCCTGTCGCCATCGACGCGCCCGACGATACTGGCCCACTGCCCCGCACGTTTAAGGCCTTCGGCCTGCAAGGCACGCCGACGCTTCTGATCTGCGACCGGCAGGGCACGTTGCGCGCACATCACTTCGGGCAGGTCCACGACATGGTCGTCGGCGCAGAAATAGCCACTCTTCTGGCCCAACCGCCAACGGGCTGACGCCCTGCGGCATCCGGACCGCCTTTCGACGCCCAGTCTTCCGTTCCCTCCTGCCGCGCCCGCTGATATGGTCACGGCCGACGCGCGCCCACCAATCTGACGGGGACCAAATGAAAAAGACCTTGCTTTCCCTTCTCATCCTTAGCGCCAACCCTGCCCTCGCCGCTGGCGATGCCGCCACAGGCGAAAAAACCTTCAAGAAGTGCCAAGCCTGCCATTCGATCATCAAGGATGACGGCACCGCCGTCGTCAAAGGCGGCAAGGTCGGCCCGAACCTTTTTGGCCTGATCGGCCGCGTCGCGGGCTCTACCGACTTCGCCTATGGCGATTCGATCAAGGCACTGGGCGCAACTGGCTTGGCCTGGGATGCTGCCTTGCTGGGCGAATATCTTGCGGACCCAACGGTTTTTTTGCAGCAAAAGCTGTCTGATCCTGCCGCAAAATCGAAAATGACCTTCAAACTGAACAAGGGTGCCGAAGATATCGCGGCTTATCTGTCCTCGCTGGCGCCTTAACCGGATCAGGTTCTGCTGGTAAGGCAATTTTTCCCGCCTTACCGCAGCATCTTCGATTGCCCATTTGCGATACGCCAATTATTACGAGCGCGGAGCCCGGCGCGGACATCAGATCCGCCCGGACAATCGGAATGGGAGATCAGCATGGCCGACGCAGCCGTTCATGGCCACGACGAACATGGCCACCCCGGGTTCTTTACCCGGTGGTTCATGTCGACGAACCACAAGGATATCGGCATCCTTTACCTTTTCACCGCCGCGATCGTCGGCTTCATCTCGGTGGCCTTCACGGTCTACATGCGGATGGAACTGATGAACCCGGGCGTGCAGTACATGTGCATGGAGGATGTCGGCAAAGGCCTTCTGGCCCATCTGGCCGCCCAGGATGGCGCCTGCACCCCTAACGGCCATCTGTGGAACGTGCTGATCACCGCCCACGGCATCTTGATGATGTTCTTCGTGGTGATCCCGGCGCTGTTCGGCGGCTTTGGCAACTACTTCATGCCGCTGCACATCGGTGCGCCGGACATGGCCTTCCCGCGGATGAACAACCTGTCTTACTGGATGTATGTCGCGGGCACCGCTCTGGCGGTGGCTTCGGTCCTCGCCCCCGGCGGCAACGGCCAGTCGGGTTCGGGCGTGGGCTGGGTGCTTTACCCGCCGCTTTCGACGAACGAAGAGGGCTGGTCGATGGATCTGGCGATCTTCGCAGTCCACGTTTCAGGCGCCTCGTCGATCCTTGGTGCGATCAACATGATCACCACCTTCCTCAACATGCGCGCGCCCGGCATGACGCTGCACAAGGTGCCGCTGTTCGCCTGGTCGATCTTTGTGACCGCCTGGCTTGTTCTTCTGTCGCTGCCGGTTCTGGCGGGTGCCATCACCATGCTGCTGACAGACCGCAACTTCGGAACCACCTTCTTCCAGCCCCAGGGCGGCGGTGACCCGATCCTTTACCAGCACATCCTGTGGTTCTTCGGTCACCCGGAAGTTTATATCATCGTCGTGCCGGGCTTCGGGATCATCAGCCACGTCATTTCGACATTCGCCAAGAAGCCGATCTTCGGCTACCTGCCGATGGTCTATGCGATGGTGGGGATCGGGGTTCTGGGCTTTGTCGTCTGGGCGCACCACATGTACACGGTCGGCATGTCGCTGACCCAGCAGAGCTACTTCATGATGGCCACCATGGTCATCGCGGTGCCAACAGGCATCAAGGTGTTCAGCTGGATTGCCACCATGTGGGGCGGCTCGATCGAATTCAAGACGCCGATGCTTTGGGCGTTTGGCTTTCTGTTCCTGTTCACCGTCGGCGGCGTGACCGGCGTTGTCCTTTCCCAGGCCCCCGTCGACCGCGTATATCACGACACCTATTATGTCGTGGCCCACTTCCACTATGTGATGAGCTTGGGTGCGGTCTTTGCCATCTTCGCAGGGGTCTATTTCTGGATCGGCAAAATGTCGGGCCGTCAGTACCCGGAATGGGCAGGCAAGCTGCATTTCTGGATGATGTTCATCGGCGCGAACCTGACCTTCTTCCCGCAGCACTTCCTCGGGCGTCAGGGCATGCCGCGCCGCTACATCGATTACCCCGAGCAGTTCGCCTACTGGAACTATTTCTCGTCGCTGGGTGCCTTCCTGTCATTCGCCTCGTTCCTCTTCTTCATCGGCATCGTCTTCTACACGCTTCTGGCTGGCCGCCGCGTCACCCAGAACAACTACTGGAACGAATATGCCGACACGCTGGAATGGACCCTGCCCTGCCCGCCGCCCGAACATACGTTCGAGCAGCTGCCGAAGCAGAGCGACTGGGACAAGGGCCACGCGCACTAAGCCCATGCCATACCGCTGGGAAGAAACAGAAAGGGCCCCGGATACCTCCGGGGCCTTTTTCGCGCCTAGGGTGCTGCGCCTGTGGCCCCATAGGTCACTGACCGCGTGCGGCTTCGTCACATTTATCGCCGCCAGCGCCGCATTGCTTGCCCTGCCGCTCCTTGCTCTTCTTGGAACGTCCGCCCTTTGGATCATTCTCGCCTTCATGGCGGCAAGCCTTGCTGCCATCTGGGCCGCCCTTACCCGCAACAACCGCGACTTGGGGGTAAGCGAGCATCTCATGCTCACCCGCGACCTGATCACCCTGATCCAACGCCGCACGAGCCGCCCCGAGATACGCTGGTCCGCCAACCCCCACTGGGTCCGCATCACGCTTTATCCCACAGAAGGCCCGGTGCCGGACTATCTGACCCTGAGCGCCGAGGGGCGTGAGGTTGAACTTGGCCGCTTCCTGACCCCCGAAGAGCGCAAGGCACTGGCGACCGAGCTGCGCAGCGCCCTTTCGAAAATGCGATAGCATCGGAACCTTGACCCTGTGGCGGGGCCTGCGCACCTTGCCCTTGACCGCCTTCTCCTTCCCCCTTATACGCCGTCCGTCCGGGGCTTGAACTGAGTCCATCGGACCGCTTTTCTATTGGCTGATGCGCCTGCCTTCTTCGGCGGGAACCGGGCCGCGAAGCGTGACAGAACAGACGACCTGACCTCTGGCGGGCTTGGCGGTGCAAATCGACAGGGACCCGGAAGAAGACCAAGAGCTCTGGGGACGTGGCAACAGCTTCGTGGAAAAACCGCGAGCAGAGGAAAGGAATCGCGATGAATCTTATCGCACAAATCGAGGCTGAGCAGATCGCTGCTCTGGCCAAGACCATCCCCGATTTCAAGTCGGGCGATACGGTCCGCGTCGGTTACAAAGTGACCGAAGGCACCCGCACCCGCGTTCAGAACTACGAGGGTGTGTGCATTTCCCGCAAGGGCGGTGCGACCATTTCGGCATCGTTCACCGTTCGCAAAATCTCCTTCGGCGAGGGTGTGGAGCGTGTGTTCCCGCTTTATTCGACCAACATCGAAACGATCGAAGTTGTTCGCCGTGGTCGTGTTCGCCGCGCGAAACTTTACTATCTGCGCGATCGTCGCGGCAAATCTGCCCGTATCGCGGAAGACACCACCTATAAAGCCAAAGCCGAGTAAGGAGCGGGATCATGAGAGACGGCATTCACCCCGACTACCACACGATCAACGTCAAGATGACCGACGGCACCGTGTTCCAGACCAAATCGACCTGGGGCAAAGACGGCGACCAGATGGCCTTGGATATCGACCCTTCGGTTCACCCTGCCTGGACCGGCGGTTCGGCCAAGCTGCTGGACACCGGCGGTCGCGTGTCGAAGTTCAAGAACAAGTACGCTGGCCTCGGCTTCTAAGCCACTTGCGCTTTCCAGAAGCTCGCATACAACATATAGTGAAGGCGCGCTGGCAACGGCGCGCCTTTCGAGTCTCTGACGCCACAGGGCGGGCCTGCCAGCATGCCCAAGACAGTGGCGTATCAACAACCGACCGGGGATGGACGTGGCACACATTATTGTCGTGGGTAACGAGAAAGGCGGGTCGGGCAAGTCGACCACCTGCATGCATGTGGCAACGGCGCTGTGCCGGATGGGCCACAAGGTAGGGGCGCTGGATCTGGACCTGCGGCAGAAGACGTTTGGCCGCTATATCGAAAACCGCCTTGCCTATCTGAAGAAGGAAGGGCTGAACCTGCCCAGCCCCGATTACCGTGATTTGCCAGAAGTAGATGAAAAAAGCCTCGAACCGGGCGAAAATGCCTTTGATCGCCGCCTGTCCGTGGCGGTGGCAGCGCTGGAAAAAGAGGCGGACTTCATCATTATCGACTGCCCCGGCAGTCATACGCGCCTAAGCCAGGTGGCCCATTCGCTGGCCGATACGCTGATCACGCCCTTGAACGACAGCTTCATCGACTTCGATCTTCTGGCACGGATCGATCCGGACACCAGCCGCGTTACCGGCCCTTCGATCTATTCGGAAATGGTCTGGAGCGCACGACAACTGCGGGCGCGTGCGGGGCTGAAACCGATAGACTGGATCGTGGTACGCAACCGGCTGGGCGCCCAGCAGATGCACAACAAAAAAAAGGTCGGTGACGCGCTAGAGCAATTGTCAAAGCGTATCGGTTTTCGGGTGGCACCCGGTTTTTCCGAACGGGTGATTTTTCGGGAATTGTTTCCTCGCGGCCTGACCCTTCTGGATCTGCGCGATGCCGGCGTCGAAGGGCTGAACATATCGAATATCGCCGCCCGTCAGGAAGTGCGCGATCTGGTGAAGGCGCTGGAACTGCCTGGCGTAACGATCAACTTCTGACCGTCAGGCAGGCGCCTGGTCCCTCAGGCGCTTTTCATCGCGCGGCGGAACAGTACCGGCGCCTGCGCTTGGGCTTGCTGCGACACGCGTTTTGTCAAGGGTTTGGACAGAGACTGCAGACGCAGATCAAACGCATCTGGCGTTTCGTCCTTTGCGCGAGAGAAGCGCATCACCGCGTTTTTAAGGAGTTTCATGTTCTGCTCCGCCAGTTAATCCATACTTAAGAAAATGCTCAAGGTCCTTGGCCGAAACAAGGCGGAGCTTTGGCGATTTCACGCTTTACCGAACAGATCCGGAAACAAACAGATCCTGATTTGTGACGTAACGTCCACCATCTGGTGCCCTCTAGGACTCAGACGGCTACACGCGAAGTGACTGATTTTATCGTCATTATGTTGTTATGTTGCCGTCAGCCTGTAGCGAAATAGCCTTGTCAGTTGCGCTGTGCGGACTAGTCTCGTCCCACTTTCGCGGTGCAAACAGGCGCTGCGGTCAATCTTTCACAGGGAGGCCTGTTATGAAAAAACGGCTACTTCTTTCCACTATCCTCAGCCTTTCGGTCGCCTTTCCAGCGCTGGCCGCGAACCCGCAACCGGGTGAAGAGCTGTCGGACAATCAAGTTTACACTTACCGCATCCTTGACGCGATCAAGTCGATGGATCCGCAGATCAGCACTGATGTAGAAGGCTCTGACGTGCTGCGTTCGCTCTTCGAAGGGCTCTACAACGAAGATGGCGACGGCAACCTGGTGCCTGCTGTCGCGCTGTCGCATGACCTGTCCGAAGACAAGCTGGTTTACACTTTCCATCTTCGCCCGGAATCCAAATGGTCGAACGGCGATCCGGTAACGGCTAATGACTTCGTCTATTCCTGGCAGCGGCTGGCCGATCCGGCCACCGCGTCGGAATACGCTTGGTATCTTGAACTGGGTCATGTGAAAAACGCTGCTGACATCATTGCGGGCACGACCCCCGTGGACCAGCTGGGCGTCAAGGCCATCGATGATCACACATTCGAAGTGACGCTGGACGCCCCCGTTCCCTATTTCCCAAAGATGCTGACCCACACATCGGTCTTCCCGATCAACAAGGCCGTCGTCGACAAGTTCGGGGCTGACTGGACCAAACCGGAAAACATGGTCGGCAATGGTGCCTATACGCTCAAGGAACATACCCTTGGCGAAAAGGTCGTGATGGTGCGCAATCCGGCATACTGGGATGATGCACATACCGTCATCACCGAAATCAACGCCGTCACCATCAACGACGAAAACGTCGCCCTGACCCGTTACGACGCTGGCGAACTGGATCAGACCGATGTGCCGACCGGCCAATACCCGTCGCTGAAAGAAGCCCGCCCTGACGAAGCTTCGTCCACACCCTATTCCTGCTCTTATACCTATGTCATCAACCTGACCGAAAAGGGCAACCCGGCGCTTCAGGATGTGAACGTCCGTAAGGCGCTGTCCTATGCGGTTGACCGGCAGATCCTCGTCGACAAGGTGCTGCAGGCTGGTCAGGCACCGGCCTACAACTGGACCCACTTCGCGGTGAACGGCTTCGCCATGCCGGAAATCGACTATGCAAAATGGACCCAGGAAGATCGGGATGCCAAGGCGGCCGAACTGCTGACCGCTGCCGGATTTGGCGCCGACAATCCGCTGAAGATCCAGCTGAACTACAACACCAGCGAAGGCCACAAAAAGATCGCAGAAGCGATCGCCGCCATGTGGAAGCAGAAGCTGGGTGTGGAACTGACGCTGAACAACATGGAATGGAAGGTTCACACCGACAAGATGCAGGCTCAGGACTTCGAAATGGGCCGCTATGCTTGGTGTGGTGACTACAACGAAGCCTCTACCTATCTGGGTCTGTTCACCACCACCTCGGGGAACAACAACGGCAAATACTCGAACGCCGAATATGACAAGCTGCTGGACGAATCCTCGACTGCGGCCGACCCGAACGTCAACTACACGGCAGCCGAACAGCTTCTGGCCAACGATATGCCTATGATCCCGATCTACCACTATACCAAGGTGCGGATGAACAAGACCGACATCCGCGGTCTGCCGATGAACAACGTGCAGCAGACCTGGTACGCCAAAGACCTTTACCGCGTGAAGCAATAAGACGCGCGCGCGGGGTCAGACCCCGCGCCCACCTCTTTTGCCCGGCCCTTCGCAAGAGGGGCCGGGTAGTGGCTTATGCGAGGGTCATCATGACAACCTACATCTTCAAGCGGCTGCTGGAAGCTATTCCTACCATGCTGCTACTGATCATCATTTCTTTCCTTCTGATGCATGCGGCCCCCGGTGGCCCCTTCACGTCGGAAAAAGCGGTGCCAGCGCAGGTTCTGGCCAATCTGAACGCCAAATACGGGCTGGATCAGCCCCTTTGGCGGCAGGTTGCCAACTATGTCTGGGGCATCGTCGCCCATTTCGATTTCGGCCCCTCCTTCATCTACAAGGACCGGACGGTGAACGAGGTGATCGCCCAGGGCTTCCCGGTGACACTGCAATATGGGCTGGCTTCTTTCGTGATCGCGGTCATCGCTGGCGTGACGCTGGGTGTGGTGGCCGCGCTGAAACATAATACCGGCATTGACTATGCGGCGGTGGCCACGGCCACGGCGGCCCACGCGATGCCGAACTTCGTTCTGGCCCCGCTTCTGGTCCTGGTATTCACCTTGTGGCTGGGCTGGCTGCCTGGCGGCGGCTGGGAAGGCGGAGAACTCAAATACATGGTGATGCCCGTCATCGCCCTTTCAACGTCGTTCATGGCCTCGATCGCACGGATCACCCGCTCTTCGATGCTGGAGGTTCTGCATTCGAACTTCATCCGCACCGCCGTCGCCAAGGGCCTGCCGATGCGCAAGGTCATCCTGAAACATGCGCTGAAGCCTGCAATGATGCCGGTGATCTCTTATCTGGGGCCAGCTTTCGTGACCATGATTACCGGGTCGGTGATCGTAGACATGTATTTTTCAACTGGTGGCATCGGGCGCAGCTTCGTCGATGCGGCACTGAACCGAGACTATTCCGTGATGCTGGGCGTCACTATTCTGGTCGGCGCGCTGACCATCCTTTTCAACCTTGTGGTCGACATCCTTTACGCCTGGATCGACCCCAGAATCCGGTACTGACCCATGTTCATGAAAGAGGAAGCTGCCGTGCGGCTGGCGGATATTGCGGTGAAAGGGCGGTCGCCCTGGGCCGATGCGCGCGCACGTTTCGCGCGCAACAAGGGCGCGATGGTGGGGCTGTTCGTGCTGTCCCTGATCTGCCTGTTCGCGGCCTTTGGCAGCCATTTGACGGAATTCACCTATGACTACGTGGATTTCGGCCTGATGGGCGAAGCTGCGGAAAAGGGCGCGCCGTCCTGGTCGAGTGGCCATTACTTCGGCACCGATGACGGCGGGCGCGACTTTTTCGCGCGTGTTGTGCAGGCCAGCCAGATATCGCTGGCAGCGGGGCTGATCGGATCGGCGGTCGCGGTGATCATCGGCACGCTTTACGGCGCGATTTCCGGCTTTGTCGGCGGGCGCACCGATCAGGTGATGATGCGCATTGTCGATATCCTTCTGTCGGTCCCTTTCATGTTCGTGATCATCCTGCTGCTGGTCATGTTCGGCCGGTCTATCTGGATGCTGTTTCTAGGCATCGGCATGTTTTCCTGGCTGGACATGAGCCGCATTGTGCGCGGCCAGACCCTCAGCCTGAAGCGCCGCGAATTTATCGAGGCAGCCCATGCCACCGGCGTTTCATCGGGCCGGATCATCCTGCGCCATATCGTGCCCAACCTGATGGGGGTGGTCGTCGTCTATGCCTCGCTTCTGGTGCCGATCATGATCATGACCGAAAGCTTCATCAGCTTTCTGGGCCTTGGCGTGCAGGCGCCACTGACCTCGTGGGGTGCGCTTTTGTCTGAGGGAGCCTCGCAGATGCGTTACGGCACGCTTTGGCTCTTGCTGTTCCCGCTGGGCTTCTTTGTCACCACCATGTTCTGCATGTCTTTCATCGGCGATGGCCTGAGGGATGCGCTGGATCCGAAGGATCGCTGAAATGGCACTGCTCGACGTCAAAGACCTTCGGGTCGCCTTCAAGACTGCCGACGGTGTGGTCAACGCCGTGAACGGCATTAACCTTTCCTTGCAGCGCGGGCAAACGCTGGGGATCGTCGGTGAAAGCGGATCAGGCAAAAGCCAACTGGCGTTCGCCATCATGGGTCTGCTGGCCCGCAATGGCACCGCCACAGGTTCGGTAGCCTTCGATGGACTGCAGATTCTGAACGCCCGCGCAGAGGTGATCAATCCAATCAGGGCAAACGGGATCGCGATGATCTTTCAAGATCCGATGACCTCGATGAACCCCTATCTTCGGGTGTCCGACCAGATGGCCGAGGTGCTGGTGCATCACAAAGGCATGTCGATGACCGACGCCGTGGCCGAATGCGTTCGGATGCTGGATGCGGTGCGCATTCCTGACGCCAAAAGCCGGGTGCGGCTTTATCCGCATGAGTTTTCGGGGGGGATGCGTCAGCGGGTGATGATTGCGATGGCGCTTTTGTGCAAGCCCGACCTTTTGATCGCAGACGAGCCGACCACCGCGCTGGACGTGACAGTGCAGGCGCAGATCATGAGGCTGTTGCGTGATCTTCAGCGCGATCTGGGCATGGCCACAATCCTGATCACCCACGATCTGGGTGTGGTCGCCGGGTTTTGTGAAGAGGTGATCGTCATGTATGGCGGCCAAGTGATGGAACAAAGCCCGGTCGATCCCCTGTTTGCCGCTCCCAGCCATCCCTATACGCGCGGCCTTCTGCGGGCGATCCCGCGGGTCGATCAGCTGGGCGAAGAGCTGGCCTCGATCCCCGGCACACCACCCAATATGATGCGCGCGCCGAAAGGTTGTCCCTTCGCACCGCGCTGCGAAGCGGCGGTCGCCGCCTGCACGGATCAACTGAATGCGCTGACCGAATTCGCCCCAAGCCGCAAGCGCGCTTGCAACCGCACTGTGGAGGAGCTGGAATGAGCGCACCCCTTCTTCAGGTCGAAGACCTGCATGTTTCGTTCGACATCCGCCGCGAAGGCGACATGCCCTGGACCAAACCCCTGAAGCTGCATGCGGTGAACGGGGTCAGCTTTACCCTCAACCCCGGCGAAACGCTGGGAATCGTCGGGGAATCTGGTTGCGGCAAATCCACTTTGGCGCGGGCGTTGATCCAGTTGGTGCCAGCTGCCGGCAAGGTCGTCTGGCAGGACGGAACCAACCTTCTTGGCCTTTCGCCGCACGAAATGCTGAAATACCGCCGCGAAGTGCAGATGGTGTTTCAGGATCCTCTGGCCAGCCTCAACCCGCGTATGACCGTCGGCCAGATCATCGCGGAACCGTTGACGACCCACCACCCCGGCCTGTCGAAAGACGAGGTGAAGGCGCGGGTTCAGGCGATGATGGAAAAGGTCGGGCTGCTGGCCAACCAGATCAACCGCTATCCGCACGAATTCTCGGGTGGGCAGTGCCAGCGGATCGGCATCGCAAGGGCGCTGATCGTCGAACCAAAGCTGCTGATCTGTGACGAGCCGGTATCGGCTCTTGACGTGTCGATCCAGGCGCAGGTCATCAACCTGCTGATGAAACTGCAGCGTGAACTTGGCCTCGCGATGATCTTCATCGCGCACGACCTGAGCGTGGTGAAACATATCAGCGACCGGGTGATGGTGCTGTATCTGGGCCGCGCCATGGAAATCGCAGGCAGTGCCGATCTTTATGGCAAACCCGATCATCCCTATACGCAGGCGCTTTTGTCGTCGGTGCCGATCCCCGATCCCGCTGCGGAACGGGCCAAAGTGACGATCCCGCTCGACGGCGATCTGCCCTCGCCGCTGGCGCCGCCCTCGGGCTGCGTCTTCCGCACCCGCTGCCTGCGCGCCGCGCCGCGTTGCGCAGCCGATGTGCCGCCGCTGCTGGGCGGCAATCATCAGGTGGCCTGCCATTTTCCCGGACCCTTGATGGCGCAGGCGGTGCCCGCTGCCTGAAGGTGTGGTCGCCCTTGCCGTCGCACAGGCTTTGTGCGACGGCTGGGCTTCCAAGCCAAAGGATGCCCCATGATCCCGGTTCTCGACGGCCATAACGACCTGTTGCTGCGGCTGCATTCAGCCCCCGATCAGCGCGATGCGATCTGGTTCGGGAAAGACGGCGAAGGGCACCTCGATCTGCCACGCATGAAGGCGGGCGGCTTCGTCGGGGGGTTCTTTGCAATCTACATCCCCTCGCCCGCCTCGGACCGTGCAGATCTGCCGTCGATGGACCAGATCATGCGTGATCCGCCTTTCGACGTGCCCCTGCCCAAACCGGTTCCCTTGGCCGTCGCCCAGCCGATGGCCCTGTCGATGGCAGCCCATCTGATGGCGCTGGAGCGGACGGGAACCCTGTCGGTCTGCCGCACCGTGGCCGACATCCACGCAGCGATGGCGGCGGGCAGGATCGCTGCGATCCTGCATATGGAAGGGGCCGAGGCGATCGACGAAAGCCTTGATGCATTGCACGTCTGGCACGCGGCGGGGCTGCGATCGATAGGCCCGGTCTGGTCGCGCCCGACGATTTTCGGCCATGGCGTGCCATTCCGTTTCCCAGGCACGCCCGATACCGGACCCGGCCTGACCGATGCAGGCAAACGGCTGGTCAAAGAATGCAACCAGCTGAAAATCATGATTGATCTATCGCACCTGAATGAAAAGGGCTTTGACGATGTTGCGACCCTGTCGCAGGCGCCGCTGGTTGCCACCCATTCCAATGCCCATGCCGTGACCCCTTCAACCCGCAATCTGACCGACCGACAGTTGCGGTTGATTGCTGAAACCAAGGGCATGGTCGGGTTGAACTATGCGACAGTCTTTTTGAACCCTGACGGACGGCAGGCGCCCTTTTCGGGGTGGGACCCGGTGTTGCGGCACATGGATCACCTGATCGAGATACTGGGCGAAGATCACGTGGGTCTGGGATCCGATTTCGACGGGGCAGAAATGCCCACCGATCTGGGAGACGTGGCGGGCCAGCCCCGGCTGTTGCAGGCCTTGCGCGCCCATGGCTACGATGAGGCGTTGCTGCACAAGATCGCCCATAAAAACTGGCTGGCACTTCTGACCCGAACCTGGGGGGGCTGATCCGTGGCTCTGCCCCGGCTGGACAACGCTACCGTGCGGCGACTCTTTCTTGACCGTCATGCGCTGGCCGAAGCGCCGACGGGGCCAGCAGCGGGGGCCGATCTTCTAGCGCTGATCCGGCGGCTGGGGTTTGTTCAGCTTGACAGTATCAATACGGTCGAACGCGCGCATCACATGATCCTTTGGGCGCGTCGGCAGACTTACCGGCCGCAGAATCTGAAAGTGCTTCTGGAACAAGACCACACGCTCTTTGAACATTGGACCCATGACGCCTCGGTCATTCCCACCGAATTCCTGCCCTACTGGCAGATGCGCTTTGCCCGCGATCATGCCCGTATCCCCGACCGCTGGGAAGGGTGGCAGGGCACCGAATTCCGCGGCAAAGTCGATGAGGTTCTGGCCCATGTCCGCGACCATGGCCCGGTAGGCACCGGTGATGTCGGTGAGGGCGAGGCGCGTGGCAAGGGAGGCTGGTGGGACTGGCATCCGTCGAAGGCGGCGCTTGAATATCTTTGGCGGGCGGGCAAGCTGGCGGTCTGCCGCCGTGACGGCTTTGCCAAGATCTACGATCTGGCCGAACGGGTCTATCCGCCCTGCGCCGCCCCTGATGCTTGGCAAACCATTGAATGGGCCTGCCGCGCGGCACTTCAACGGCTTGGGTTTGCTACATCGGGCGAGATTGCCGCTTTTTGGGGCAAGGTCGCACCCGAAGAGGCAAAACTTTGGTGTAACGCCGCATTGGCACGTGGCGAGATCGAGGAAATCGCAGTCGAAAATGCCGATGGCACCCACCGCCGCGCCTTTGCCTTTTCCGGCCTTGCCGAATCTGCCGCAACGTCACCCGAACCGCCTCTGCGCGCGCGAATCCTGTCACCCTTCGATCCGGCCCTGCGCGACCGCAAAAGAACCGAGCGATTGTTCGGTTTCCATTACCGGATCGAGGTTTTCGTCCCCGAGCCCCAGCGCCGTTACGGTTATTATGTTTTCCCGGTTCTGGAGGGGGCGCGGCTGATCGGACGGGTGGATCTGAAATGCCGCCGTTCCGAAGAAACTCTTGCGATTTCAGCATTTTGGCCTGAAAAAGGCGTCCCCTTCGGTAGCGGCAGAAAAGCCCGCCTGGAGGCTGAATTGCAGCGACTGGGCCGCTTTACCGCCTGCCCGAACCTGACCTTTGCAAATGGTTGGATCCGCCTCGCAAAAGATTTGTAACAGAAATGTAACGGTTTTGTTGCAAGTCGCTCGATTCAGCGGTTAGGTAGGGCAGCTTTTAACGGGCCGTCGCAAATCTGTGATGGGCGGCCAGTAAGGCAGTCATGAGCCCACGAACGGGCCCAGACAACAAACCGGGAGTCAAAAACAAATGATGACGAAAAAAATCGTTTTCTCGGCGAGCATCGCTGCGCTTCTCGCCTCGACTGCGATGGTGCGCGCGGATGCGATGGCCGATCTGGAAGCTGCCGCCAAGGCCGAAGGCCAGCTGACCACCATCGCGCTGCCCCATGACTGGTGCGGCTACGGTGCAGTGATCGACGGCTTCAAGGCCAAATATCCGGAAATCACTGTCAATGAACTGAACCCCGACGCGGGTTCGGCCGACGAAGTCGAAGCCATCAAGGCCAACAAGGACAACGCTGGCCCGCAGGCGCCCGACGTCATCGACGTGGGTCTGGCCTACGGCCCGTCGTCGAAAGCCGAGGGCTTGGTTCAGCCCTACAAGGTCGCCACCTGGGACGAAATTCCTGACAACATTAAGGATGCTGACGGCTACTGGTATGGTGACTATTATGGCGTGATGTCGTTCCTGGTGAACAAGGACCTCGTCGCCAACACCCCGGCCGACTGGGCCGATCTGCAAAAGCCTGAATATGCCGGTCAGGTTGCCCTTGCCGGTGACCCACGCGCATCCAACCAGGCAATCCTTGCCGTGCATGCGGCCGGTCTTGGTTCTGGTGCAGCTGCCGGTGAAGCCGCTGGCATAGCCGGCCTCGACTTCTTTGCCGCATTGAACAAGGCCGGGAATTTCGTGCCGGTCATTGGCAAGTCTGGCACGCTGGCGCAGGGCGCCACCCCGATCGTCGTGATGTGGGACTATAATGCGCTGGCCGCCAAGGACACGCTGGCAGGCAACCCGCCGGTTGAAGTCGTGGTTCCGGCCACCGGCATTCAGGCAGGCGTCTACGTTCAGGCGATCAGCGCGTTCGCGCCTCACCCGAACGCCGCCAAACTCTGGATGGAGTACCTCTATTCAGACGAAGGCCAGCTTCTTTGGCTGAAGGGCTATTGCCACCCGGCACGCTTCAACGCGATGTCGGCCGCCGGCAAGATCCCGCAAGAACTGCTGGATGCCCTGCCGCCGGCAGCGTCCTACGCGGCGGCATACTTCCCGACGCTTGAAGAAGTCGACGCCAACAAGAAGGCCGTCACCGAAGGTTGGGATTCGGTTGTCGGCGCCAACGTCGAATAATCTGATCCATTGAACCAACGCCCGCCCCGGCCGGTCGAAATGACCGTTCCGGGGCGGGCTATTCTAACATCAAGACCAGACGGGACATTCCATGCAGACTGACAAAGGGCCGACAGCGCGCATGCGGCTGCCCCTGCATTGGTTGGGCGTAGCCCCCTTCCTAATCTTCGCGCTGTTGTTCCTGATCCTGCCGACGATGAATATCGTTCTGGGGGCTTTCAGGACGCCAGAGGGCAGCTTTACCCTTGAAAACATCGCGGCCCTGTCGACCGGGACCATCCCGGCCGCCTACTGGATATCGATAAAGATCTCCGTGGCTTCAGCCCTTTTGGGTTGCCTGATCGGATTTGCCGTTGCCGCCGCCGTGGTGCTGGGCGGCCTGCCAAAATGGATCCGCGGACCCCTGCTCACCTTTTCGGGCGTCGCCTCGAACTTCGCTGGCGTTCCACTGGCCTTTGCCTTTCTGGCCACACTGGGGCCACTGGGCATGGTGACGGTGTTCCTGAAAACCCAGCTTGGCTTTGATCTGCGGGCACATGGCTTCAACCTGCTCAGCTTCTGGGGACTGACGATCACATACCTGTTCTTCCAGATTCCGCTGATGATCCTGATCATTACACCCGCACTAGATGGCCTGAAAAAAGAGTGGAAGGAAGCAGCATCCATCCTTGGCGCCACCGGCCCGCAGTATTGGCGCATGGTGGCCTTCCCGATCCTGTTTCCGTCGCTGCTGGGTACCTTTGCGCTTCTGTTCGCCAATGCCTTCGGCGCAGTGGCCACCGCAATTGCCCTGACCGGATCCTCCATGTCGATCGTGCCTATCCTGCTGTTCGCGCAGATCCGAGGCGACGTGCTTGGCAACCCCCACCTGGGCTATGCGCTGGCCTTCGGCATGATCGTCGTCACCGGCATTGCCAATGCGGTCTACATCTGGCTGCGCGCCCGTTCTGAAAGGTGGCTCAAATGAACCGTATCTGGTCCTGGGCCGCGCTGACGTTTGGTCTTGTCTATTTCGCTCTACCCCTGATCGGCATGGCGGTATTTTCACTTAAAATGCGGCGCGGCGTCTATTCGTTTGATGCCTATACCAAGGTGCTTGGCGACCCGCGCTTTCAGGAAACCTTCGCCTATTCGACGGTCATGGCCCTGTTCACCATCGCTTTCGGCGTCCTTCTGGTGGTGCCTACCGCCTACTGGGTGCGGCTGAAACTACCGGGCCTGCGCCCTTACATCGAGTTTCTGACCCTGATGCCGCTGGTCATCCCGGCCATCGTCATTGTTTTTGGTTATATCCGGCTGTTCAACACCTCCAGCTGGCTGCCGCTGACCGGCACGGCGATGGGAACGAACCTGCTGCTGATGTTCGGCTACACCACGCTGGCGTTGCCCTACATGTACCGGGCGGTAGATACCGGTCTGCGCACCATCGACGTGGCCACCCTGACAGAAGCCGCGCAATCCTTGGGGGCGGGCTGGACCACGATCCTTGCGAAAGTGATCCTGCCCAATGTGCTGGTCGCGGTTCTGTCCGGTGCCTTCCTGACCTTCGCCATCGTCATCGGCGAATTCACCATGGCAGCCTTGCTGAACCGCCCGGCCTTTGGCCCCTATCTTCAGGTCCTGGGTGCCAACCGCGCTTATGAACCGGCGGCGCTGGCGGTCATCTCTTTCGCAATCACCTGGGTCTGCATGGGTCTTATCCAGCTGATCACACGGTTTTCCAAACATACGAAGGCGGCACGCTGATGGCCTTTCTTGAGATCGAACATCTGGAAAAATCCTTTGGCCCCACCAAGGTGGTCAAGAACTTCAACCTCAATATCGAGAAGGGCGAGTTCATCTCGCTTCTCGGGCCGTCTGGCTGCGGCAAGACCACCGTGCTGCGCATGGTGGCGGGGTTTGAAACCCCGACCTCGGGCAGTATCCGCATCGACGGCGAAGATGTGGTGGGACTGAAGCCCAACCGGCGCAACATCGGTATGATGTTTCAGGCCTATGCTTTGTTTCCAAACCTGACCGTGGCGCAGAACGTGGCCTTTGGCCTGAAAGTTGCTGGCGTTGACAAGACCGAAAGCGCGCGACGTGTGACCGAGATGCTGGAGCTGATCGGCCTACCGGAGCTTGGGAACCGCTACCCGTTCCAGCTATCAGGCGGACAGCAACAGCGCGTGGCCTTGGCGCGCGCACTTGCTGTGCAGCCGCGCGTTCTTCTGCTGGACGAACCGCTTTCGGCGCTTGACGCCAAGATCCGGGTATCCCTGCGCGAAGAGATGCGTGCCATCCAGCAGCGGCTGGGGATCACCACGATCTTCGTTACTCATGATCAGGAAGAGGCCCTGTCGATGTCGGACCGCGTGGTGGTCATGCATCAGGGGATCGCCGACCAGATTGGCACCCCGTTCGAAATCTACAACCGCCCGGCCACCAAATTCGTGGCAAATTTTGTGGGAACGCTGAACACGATCGAAGGAGAAGTCATGGACGCGGCCACCGGTCGGATCAGGATTGACGGGGCCGAGGTCACGTTGGGCCGCGCCGTGCCTTCGGGCAAGATCACGCTTGCGGCCAGACCGGAAATGATCAGCCTTGGCGCCTATCCTGGCCGCGAAACCCAGGTGAAAGGCACGATCAATGACGTGCATTTCCTTGGTTCGGTCATCCGCATCCGCGCCCGGGTCGGCGGTTCGGTGCTGGCATTCGATACATTCAATTCCTCCGACGCGCCGCCGCCGAAAGTCGGGGAAGAGGTCACCCTTTCGCTTGCTGGACGCGACCTTCTCGTCGTCGGCGCCTGATCTGAAACCGACCGCGCCAAGCCGTGCCTGTCGGCTTTGAAGCAGAAAGCCTGACCACCCGCCCCGATGCTGCCCGAAAAAGGCAGGGGGCGCGCATGTCATTTCAGGTAAGCCACAGGCTGGGCATGGCGCTGGTTCTGGCGGCAGGCGTGGTCTGGTCGTTGAACGGGCTGGTCCTGCGGATGGTCGGCGATGCGGGTACCTGGCAGGTGCTGTTCTATCGCTCGATCGGCATGGTCCCTGTTCTGTTCCTGTGGGTTGCACTCGGGTCTGGAGGCCAGCCCTTCCGGGCCCTGCGCGGCACCGGATGGGCCGGGGTCATCGGCGGGCTGGGTCTGGTCTTTGCGTTTGCGGGCGCCATCTATTCAATGCAGGCCACTTCCATCGCCAACGCCGTCTTCCTGTTTGCCGCCGCCCCCCTGATCACAGCGGTTATGGCCCGGCCGATCTTGGGCGAACGGGTGCGGCCTGTCACCTGGGCCGCCATTGCAATTGCGGTGTTGGGCATCTTCCTAATGGTGAAGGAAGGGCTGGCGCTGGGGGCCGGCATTGGCAGTGCGGCAGCGCTGGCGTCTGCTGCGGGCTTTTCCGCCTTCACGCTGACGCTGCGCCGCGCCCATCTGTCGGACATGACGCCCGCGGTTCTGATTGGCGCCAGCCTTGCGATCATCGTGGCAGCTGCGGTAATCTGGGGTCAGGGTGAAAGCTATGCGTTGCCCATGCAAGCCACCGCCTTGTCGCTGCTGATGGGCGCCATCACCATCACCGGCGGCATGGCACTGTTCACCACCGGGGCAAGGGTGATACCGGCCGCAGAATCCGGCCTTCTGGCCCTGATCGAGGTGATGCTGGCCCCGGTCTGGGTCTGGGCCTTCTGGAATGAAACCACCAGCCGCGATACGCTGATCGGTGGCGCAGTATTGCTTGCAGCCATCGTCCTGAACAGCTTGGGCACAAGCCGCCCGGCCCGGTAAGGTTTTCGTCCCCTGACGGGGCCGACCGAAGTGGGGGGCTGTCTGCCCCCACCCCCCCCCAGAGTATTTGCGCCAAGATGAATGAGAGGGCGGCTACTTTCCGCGCCGGAAAAAGCGGGACCGGGCGTAGAGTTCTTCAAGCCTGCGCATCCTGGTCTGGGTTTCGTCCCACGTCTGGTTTTCAACGGCGGCAACAAGGGTTTCGACGAGCAGTTGCAAAGCTACCGTCGAATCCCAGGCTGAAGGGGCTTCGACATGGGCCGAAAGGCGGTGGCGGGCGAAGGTAGCGGCAGGCGAGACCCACTGATCGGTGATCAGCACCATCTCTGCCCCCTGATCGGCCGCCATTTCCGCCAGTTGCAGTACGCTGTTTTCATAACGGCGGATGTCGAGCACCAAAAGCACATCGCCCGGCGCCATGTCGATCAGCGCCGGTGGCCAGGCATTCCCGCGATCGGCGATCATCGCGACATTGCGGCGCGAGACATTCATGTGGGTGACGAAATATTCGGCCAGCGCATGGGTGATCCGCCCGCCCGTCGCATAGATCTTTCGTGCCGGATCCGCCATCAGCCCTGCAATCGCGTCGAATTCGGCGTGATCGATCTGCGCCAGTGTGGCCTGAAGATTGCCCATCACCGCATCGGCGAACCTGTTCAACATATGGGTGTGCGGGACGCCCCCGGCCCAGCGGTCATGTTTGGCCAGGGGAGAAATCAGCCGCTCCTCGACCTCGCCACGCACAACGCTCTGAAAATCGGGATAGCCCTTGAACCCCATCTTCTGGGTCAGCCGCACCACCGTAGGCGTCGACACATCGGCGCCTTTAGCCAGGGCCGTGATAGACCCCAGCGCCGCCACCGGATAGTTGCGCATGATGTGGCTTGCCAGCTGCCGTTCGGCGCGGGTCAATCCGTCGAAGGCTGCTTTGATCTGTTGTTCTATGGTCTGCGCGGAATTCAGCACCGGACCCCCTCCCCTGAGCAGAAGTGTGCAAGAAAAGATCGTAACAGAATTTTTCATTTAGGAAACATCTTGACAGTCTGAAGGCGAGATATAAGCGTGTCGCCGCAGCCGAAGGGAATTTTGCACAAGTGGGACGTGAAGTTCAGACGCCAGAGCCGGTGGCAATTGTGGAAAACCGCGATGGCGCGGCTGACATGCTTCTGGTCTGTGAACATGCGTCAAATCGCTTCCCCGAAACATTTGGCGCCCTTGGCCTGAGTGACGATGAACGCCGCGCCCATATTGCCTGGGATCCAGGTGCGCTTGGACTGGCGCGCGCGCTTTCGGTGCAACTTGATGCTTGCCTGGTTCATGCGACTGTCTCGCGACTCATTCATGATCTGAACCGCCCGCCCCACGCGCAGGGGGCCATGCCTGCAAAAAGCGAAGTCTTTGATGTTCCGGGAAATGCCGCGATCACGCCGCAAGAGCGGCTTGCCCGGACCCAAGCTGTCTACCTGCCCTTTCACAACGCGCTTCATGCCGAAATTGCCCGGCGCATCGCGCTTGGCCGCTCGCCGGTCATCGTGACCATCCATTCCTTCACGCCCGTCTATTTTGGCAACAAGCGTGAAGTGGAATTTGGCGTCATTCATGACGCAGACCCGACGTTCGCACTCAGGGTGGTCGAACAGGCACGTGCCTTGACGCGCCTTGATACCAGGCTCAACGAGCCCTATTCGGCTGCCGATTCCGTCACCCACACCTTGCGGCTTCAGGCCACGCCCTACGGGCTGGACAATGTGATGCTTGAAGTCCGCAACGATCTGATTTCCCACCCCCAGGCCGAAAATGAGATGGCCCATCAGCTGGCCCCGGTGCTGCGCGCCGCGCTGAGCGAGTTGCAGCGTGGCCGACATCGAAGCCTTTAGGGCAAAAGAAGACGGATAAATCAGACGAAAACGCAGGACGGGTGTATGCTGAAGCAGCACGCCCTCCGAATAACGGGAGAGAGACATGCCTTCGAATATGACCTTCGACGCCCTGAAGAAAGCCGTGAAAGCCGGCGAGATCGACACGGTTCTGGTGGCTGCAACCGACATGCAGGGCCGCCTGATGGGCAAAAGGTTCCACGCGCAATTCTTCATCGACAGCGGCTATGAGGAAACCCATTGCTGCAACTACCTTCTGGCCGTGGACATGGAGATGACCACGGTGCAGGGGTACAAATCGTCGAACTGGGAAACCGGTTATGGCGATTATGTGATGAAGCCTGATCTTTCGACCCTGCGCCCGCTGCCATGGCTGCCGGGCACCGCACTGGTTCTGTGCGACCTGCTGGACCATCACCACAAGCCCGTCGCCCATTCGCCGCGCCAGATCCTGAAACGCCAGGTCGAACGCGCCCGCGCCATGGGGTTCGAGCCGATGATGGCGACCGAACTGGAATTTTATCTCTTCGAGAACAGCTATGAACAGCTGCGCGATACGAACTTTGGCGGGCTGAGGCCGATCAGCGCCTACAATGAAGATTACCACATCTTCCAGACCACCAAGGAAGAAGACGTAATGCGCGCCGTCCGGAATGGCCTTTATGGCGCGGGCATCCTGATCGAGAATTCCAAGGGCGAGGCGGATGCAGGTCAGGAAGAGGTGAACTACCGCTATTCCGATGCGATGGATACGGCCGATAATCACACGATCATCAAGCACGGGATCAAGGAAATTGCCTGGACCAAGGGGCGCTCGGTGACCTTCATGGCCAAATACGATCACCGCAAGGCGGGGTCGTCCTCGCACTGCCACCAGTCGCTTTGGACCAAGGACGGCAAGCCTGCCTTCGCCGATGCGAAGGATGGGCATGGCATGTCTGACCTGATGAAGCATTACATCGCAGGTCAACTGGCCTATGCGCGCGAAATGACCGTGTTCCTGGCTCCCTATGTGAACAGCTACAAGCGGTTCACCATCGGCATGTTCGCGCCCACCAAGGCTGTCTGGTCGGCAGACAACCGCACCGCAGGCTTCCGCGTCTGCGGGGAACATACCAAGGCGATCCGGGTTGAATGCCGTATCCCCGGATCGGACGTGAACCCCTATCTGACCTGCGCCGCGCTGCTTGCGGCAGGTCTTGCCGGGATCGAGCAGAAGCTGGAACTGGAGCCCGAAATGAAGGGCGACATGTATAACGCAGGTGGCGTGCGCGAAATTCCCCACAACCTGCGTGAAGCGGCTGATCTGCTGAACGGTTCAAAAATGTATCGCGAGGCCTTTGGCGATGATGTGATTGACCATTATCACCATGCCGCCCAGTGGGAAATTTCCGAAACCGACCGTGTGGTGACCGACTTCGAAATTCAGCGCCTGCTGGAACGGGCGTAATTCGCAGGGCGGGCTTAGGCCCGCCTTGCCGGACAGAATGTCGGGCTGAAGCCCGACCTACGAGGTGATGATATGAAACCAATTCAACTGATCAGCCCGGTCGACGGGTCCGTCTATGCCGAACGCACACCGCTGACCCAAGAGGCCGCCGTCGCTGCTGTCGCCCGCGCCAAGGCGGCACAAAAGGGCTGGGCTGCGCGCCCGCTGGCCGAGCGCATCGCGCTGGTGAAGGCTGGTGTCGCTAAACTTAACGAGCAGACCGACGAAATCGTAAAGGAAATCGCCTGGCAGATGGGCCGTCCCACCCGCTATGGCGGCGAATTCGGCGGCGTGAATGCCCGCACCGATTATATGTCGCAAATCGCCGAAGCAACGCTGGCGCCGCATGTGATCGAGGACAGCGACAAGTTCCGCCGTTACCTCGCGCGCGAACCAGTAGGTGTCGTGTTCATCGTCGCCCCATGGAATTACCCTTACCTGACCACGATCAACACCCTTGCTCCCGCGCTGATCGCCGGAAATACCGTGGTTCTGAAACACGCCAGCCAGACAATGCTGGTCGGTGAACGTCTGGCCGAAGCTTTCTATGCGGCGGGCATTCCTGCCGATGTGTTCCAGAATGTCGTTCTGGATCATGCAACCACCGAGCATCTGATCGCCACACGCTCCTTCGGCTTCGTGAACTTCACCGGCTCGGTCGGTGGCGGCCAGGCGATGGAACGCGCGGCTGCGGGCACCTTCACGCCGCTGGGGCTGGAATTGGGCGGCAAGGATCCGGGCTATGTCCGCGCCGACGCCAATCTCGATGCCGCCGTCGATACGCTGATGGACGGCGCCATGTATAACGCCGGTCAGTGCTGCTGCGGGATCGAACGTATCTATGTCCACGAAAGCCTTTATGACGCGTTCGTGGAAAAGGCGGTGAAGTGGGTCAGCGGGCTGAAACTTGGCAATCCGTTCGACGCAACCACCACCATCGGGCCAATGGCCAACAAGCGTTTCGCCGCCTTGGTCCGCAGCCAGATCGCCGAGGCGATCGCGGCAGGCGCCAAGCCTTTGATCGACCCCAAGCTGTTCCCCGAAGATGACGGAGGCGCCTATCTTGCCCCGCAGATTCTGGTGCATGTTGATCATTCCATGCGAGTGATGATGGAGGAGTCGTTCGGCCCGGTCGTCGGCATCATGAAGGTCAAGGACGACGCCGAAGCCATCCGGCTGATGAACGACAGCCCCTACGGCCTGACCGCCTCAATCTGGACGCAAGACTACGAGACCGCGCAGGACATCGGCCGCCAGATTGAAACCGGCACCGTCTTCATGAACCGCGCCGACTATCTGGACCCAGCGCTTTGCTGGACCGGCTGCAAGGACACGGGCCGTGGCGGATCACTGTCTTACCTGGGTTTCCATTCGGTGACCCGCCCGAAATCCTACCATCTGAAGAAGGTCTGAGCCATGAGCCACAATGTTCCCAACCGCAACTGGTCCTATCCAACCGCGATCAAGTTCGGCGTCGGCAGGATTGCCGAACTGGCCGAACATTGCCAATCGGTGGGGTTGAAAAAGCCCCTCCTCGTAACCGACAAGGCGCTGGCCAGCCTGCCGATCACGGCGGCAGCACTTGACGGTCTGGCCGCAGCGGGTCTTGGCCGCGCGGTGTTTTCCGAAGTGGACCCCAACCCCAACGAGAAGAACATGATGGACGGGATCGCCGTCTACAAGGCGGGCGGCCACGACGGGGTCATCTGCTTTGGTGGCGGCTCGGCACTGGATCTGGGCAAGATGATCGCGCTGATGGCCGGTCAGCGCGCCGATCTTTCTGTCTGGGATCTGGAAGACGTCGATGACTGGTACACCCGCGCGGACGCGTCGAAAATCGCGCCAATCATCGCGGTGCCAACCACCGCCGGAACCGGATCAGAGGTTGGGCGCGCGGGCGTTCTGACTAACGCAACGACCCACAAGAAAAAGATCATTTTCCATCCGAAACTGATGCCCGCCGTCACCATCTGCGACCCGGCACTCACGGTCGGCATGCCGAAATTCATCACGGCCGGCACCGGCATGGATGCATTGGCGCACTGCCTTGAAGCCTATTGCAGCCCCTTCTATCACCCGATGAGCCAGGGCATTGCGCTTGAAGGCATGCGGTTGGTGTTTGAAAACCTGCCCAAGGTCTATGCCAACCCGGGCGATCTTGATGCCCGCGCCCACATGATGTCGGCAGCTGCCATGGGGGCCGTCGCCTTCCAGAAAGGCCTCGGCGCCATCCATTCGCTGAGCCACCCGATCGGGGCGGTCTATGGCACCCATCACGGCACCACCAATGCCGTCGTGATGCCGATGGTGCTGGACTATAACCGCGCCGCCATCGAAGATCGCATCAACGCCGCCGCCGCCTATCTGGGCATCAAGGGCGGGTTTGACGGCTTCCGCGCTGCCGTGATGGATCTGCGCGCCACCTTGGGCATTCCGGCCAACCTGACCGCAATGGGAGTCGAGGCCAGCCGCCTGGACGAACTGACCGACATGGCGCTGGAAGACCCCTCCTGCGGCGGCAACCCGATCACCATGACACGCGAAAACACCCGCGCGTTGTTCGCCGCCTGCATGTAAGGGGGCCGGGCGGGGGCTCTGTCCCCGCACACCCGGGATATTTGAACCACCACGAATGGGCAGGCCGTTGTCTGCCCATTTTCGATGCGGAGGTGCGGATGGATCAGGTAGAGATTGCAGTCATTGGCGCGGGCGTTGTCGGGCTGGCCATCGCCCATCGCCTGGCTGCGGCCGGGCGCGAGGTTCTGCTGATCGATCCGGCGGAGCCGGGCTCCGGGGCCTCGTTCGGCAATGCGGGCACGGTCGCCGATTATGCGGTGCAGCCGGTGGGCACACCCGATGTGCTGAAGGCGCTCCCCTCGCTGCTGTTTGACCAGAATTCGCCACTGTCGATCCGCCGTGCGGCCCTGCCCACGCTCGCCCCCTGGCTGTTGCGCTTTGCCCAGCAGTCCCTGCCGGGGGCGGCGCGGCGCAATGCCGGGGTTCTGGCAGGCTTGCTGGCGGATTCTTCCAACCGCTGGCGCGATCTGGCAGCCGGGATCGGTGGCGCAGAACTGATGCAGGAGCGCGGTTGCATCTATTGGTATCAGACGGATCGCGCGCTGAAGTCTGCCAAGGCAGATCTGGCCTTCCGCCGTGGGCTGGGTGTCGCCGTCGAACTTCTGTCGGCCCGGGAATTGCAGACGCTTGAACCTGGGTTGCCTGTCAGCGAAGGTGGAGGGGCGTTTTTTCCAAAGGCGCGGTTCATGAGCGATCCGGGCGCGATGGTGGCCCGTCTAGCAACCGCAGCACGGGCGCAAGGGGCCGAGGTCCGGCAGGCCCGCGTCACCCGGCTGATCCGCGACATGTCGGGCCTGCGGCTGGAAGGGCCGGGGCTGACGCTGAGGGCAGCAAAGGTCGTGATCGCCGCGGGCGCCCACAGCCGCGATCTGGCGCGGCAGGCGGGCGACCGGGTGCCCTTGGACACAGAGCGCGGCTACCATCTGGAATGGGACATGGACGTGGCCCGGCTGACGCGGCCGGTCTGTCCTACGGCACGGGGCTTTTATCTGTGCCCGATGCAAGGGCGGCTGCGGGTGGCCGGCACAGTCGAACTGGGCGGCCTTGCGGCCCCGCCATCGGCCCACCGTCTGGCGCGACTAGAGGAGGGTGCAAGGTCGATCTTCCCCGACCTGCCCGCACCCAGCCGCAACTGGATGGGGTTTCGCCCCTCGATCCCTGACAGCCTGCCGGTCATCGGCCCGTCGCCGTCCGGCGGCAACGTCATCCATGCCTATGGCCATGGTCACATCGGCCTGACGCTGGCCCCGATCACTGCGGCACTTGTCGAACAATGCCTTGGCGGCGATTGGAGTGACCCGCGCCTGAACGCCCTGCGCCCTGACCGCTTCTGAATCATGCGGCAACATCTGGATGAAAGGCGAAAGACCGCCAGTTTGTCTGCGTTTGCCGAACAATTCCACGTTCTTGACGCGGGGCGGCACAGGCAACGTTGACAGCCACCGCAGCTTTCCGCCATGTCGTGACAACAGTTTCAAGAGGTTCTTTCAATGAAGATCGCGATGATCGGCACAGGTTATGTCGGGCTGGTGTCAGGTGTGTGTTTTTCCGACTTCGGCCACGAAGTGATCTGCGTAGACAAGGATCCGCGCAAGGTCGATATGCTGAAAAGCGGTCAGGTGCCGATTTACGAACCGGGTCTGGCTGCTCTGATGGAAAAGAACGTCGCCGCCGGGCGGCTTTCATTCACCGGTGATCTGTCAGCGGCTGTGGCCGGGGCGGATGCGGTCTTCATTGCCGTGGGCACACCCACCCGGCGCGGCGACGGTCACGCGGATCTGAGCTATGTGATGGCCGCCGCAGAAGAAATCGGCCGGGCGCTGACTGGCTATGCGGTGGTGGTAACAAAATCAACCGTCCCCGTCGGCACTAACCGCGCCGTCGCCGAAGCCATCCGCAAAGCCGCACCGAAGGCTGAATTCGATGTGGCCTCGAACCCCGAATTCCTGCGGGAAGGCGCTGCAATCGACGATTTCATGCGGCCCGACAGGGTTGTCGTCGGGATTACGACCGATCGCGCCAAAGAAGTGATGGGCGAGGTTTACCGCCCGCTGTTCCTGCGCGATTTCCCGATCCTTTACACCGATCTCGAAACCGCCGAGATGATCAAGTATGCGGCAAACGCCTTTCTGGCGACCAAGATCACCTTCATCAATGAAGTAGCCCTTCTGTGCGAAAAAGTCGGCGCTGACGTAAAGCAGGTGTCGAAAGGCATCGGTCTGGATGGGCGTATCGGCAACAAGTTCCTGCATGCAGGCCCGGGCTATGGCGGGTCTTGTTTCCCTAAGGACACACAGGCTTTGGCCCGCACTGCGCAGGAATATGCCGCGCCCATGCAGATCGTTGAAACCGTCATCAAGGTGAACGAGGAAATCAAGCGCCGGATGGTGACGAAGATCACCGACCTCTGCGATGGCTCGGTCAACGGGAAAACCGTGGCGGTGCTGGGCGTGACCTTCAAACCCAATACCGATGATATGCGCGACGCGCCGTCGCTGACCATCGTTCCCGCCCTGATCGGTGGCGGTGCCAAGGTGAACATCGTGGATCCGCAAGGCAAACGCGAGGGCCAGCATATGCTGCCGGGTGCCGCTTGGATGGATGATGCCTATCAGGCCGCCAAGGGCGCGGACATTGTGGTAATCCTGACCGAATGGAACGAATTCCGCGCGCTCGATCTTAAGAGGCTGGCCAAGGGCATGGCAACGGCGCGCATGGCCGACCTTCGGAATGTCTATTCGTCAGCAGATGCGAAAAAGGCCGGCTTTCAGGCTTACGTGGGCGTCGGGCGCTGATCACGCGGCTGACGCGTTCCAACGATCCTCGCGCGAGGGATATTCAGCAACAGACGCAGCGTTTTCGAAAAAGCGCCGCGGCCGCAAGCGCCCTGCTGACTGCACCGAAAACTTGTGGCGCGCTGCAGTCAGGCTTGCGGGCTCCGGCCTTGTGGGCGGGGTGTATGCGTCTGGCACGCCCCGGGAAATGACCTGCGCGGCATGGCCTGGGCAGAAGGCGCTGCCGCGCGCGGTCAGGGCGGGCTGATTGCCCCCGGCCACCCCGACGAAGGGTTGTTTCCCCGCGATGAATGGGCGCTTCTCCTGCGTCGGGCGGCGCAGGGGGCAGCCTTTTCCTAACAACACTACTGCGGCCTGCCACGGCTCTGCGCGGTTCTTGCGCGGCGACTGGCCACCGACCGCGGCATGGCGGTTTCGCCTGACCAGATCCTGATAACCCCGGGCAGCCAGGCCTCGCTCGCGCTTCTGGCATTGGCGCTTGCGGGGCCGGGTGAAGCGGCACTGATCGAAGATCCGGGCTTCGGCGGCGCCAAAGCGGCCTTTCGCGGCGCAGGCCTGACGCTGCGCCCCCTGCCGGTAGATGACGAAGGCGCCGATCCTGCGGGCGCACATCCGGCACGGCTCATCTACCTGACGCCTGCCAATCACTATCCGCTCGGTCACCGCCCGTCGTTGCCCAGCCGCGCGCCGATCATCGCCCATGCCCGCCTTCATCACTCCCTGATCATCGAGGATGAGTATGACAGCGAGTTCCTCTGGCACTGGCGGGCAATCGCGGCAATGCAGGTCAGCGCGCCAGATCGGATCATCACCATTGGAACAGCGGCCAAGGCGCTGATGCCCGCCTTGCGGTTGGGTTGGATGGTGGTCCCGCTTTATCTGTCGACGGAACTGAAAGCGGTGCAGCGCAATCTGGGGATGGGCGCAACCCAGCATGCGCAGGCAGCTTTGGCCGCAATGATGGATCAGGGCCGCTTTCGCGCTCATCTAAAGCGGATCGCGCGCGCTTACGGCGAACGCGGCCGGGCTCTGGCCGCCGCCGTGCGCGGTCTGCCCGGCGTGCGGGTCAACGACCCGTCAGGCGGTGTGCAAATGGCGATCCGCCTTCCCACCGGATCCGAGGCCCCTGCCCTTGCGGCCCTTCGTGGAGCCGGTTTTGGCACTGCCACTCTGTCGGCCTTTTGCCTCGGCCTCCCGCAAGAGGGGCTGATCAGCGGCTTTGCCGACGTTACCCCGGAAAGGATCGCCCGCTTCGCCGGCATTCTGGAAAAGGCGCTTGCCACCTCATTGGACGGCAGCGCCTGAAGCCGGATCACCCACTTCATCTTGGCCAAAAAATACTCCGGGGGGCGCCGTAAGGCGTTGGGGGGCAGCGCCCCCCACGGATCGCCCGCGCCAGCGGGCGATCCGCATGTCTTACCTCTGAAACAGCTCCCGGAGCCTTTCCCGCAGCAGCGCCTTTTGCACCTTGCCCATCGTGTTGCGCGGTAACTCCGGGACAATCTCGATATGTTTGGGCTGCTTGAACTTCGCCAGATCGCGCGCCATCGCCATGCGCAGGTCTTCTTCCTTCAGCACCGCGCCCTTTCGCGGCACCACCACCGCCACCACCGCCTCCCCGAAATCAGGATGCGGGACGCCGATCACGGCACTTTCCAGCACCCCTGGCAGTGCGTCGATCAGATCCTCGACCTCTTTCGGATAGACATTGAAGCCCCCCGAAATCACCAGATCCTTCCCGCGTCCCACGATGGTCACATAGCCATCCGCCCCCATCACCCCCAAATCGCCGGTGATAAAGAACCCATCCGCCCGCAACTCCTCGCGGGTCTTTTCCGGCATCTGCCAGTAGCCTTGAAAGACATTCGGCCCGCGCACCTCGATCACACCCACCTCACCGCGCGGCAATTCGGCCCCCGCGCCATCACAAACCTTCACCTCGACCCCCGGCAGCGGCAGGCCGACCGTGCCCGCCCGCCTCTCGCCCCCATATGGGTTCGAAATGTTCATGTTGGTTTCGGTCATTCCATAGCGTTCAAGGATCATATGCCCGGTCCGCGCCTGCCATTCCCGGTGGGTTTCAGCCAGAAGCGGAGCCGAGCCTGAAACAAACAGCCGCATCCCCGCCACCAGCGTTCGGTCAAGGCGCGGATCAGCCAAGAGACGGGTATAAAAAGTCGGAACCCCCATCATTGCCGTCGCACGCTGCATCAGGCCGATCACCTGTTCGGCGTCGAACTTTGGCAAGAAGATCATCGGACAGCCCGCCAGCAGGGCGATATTGGTGGCCACAAACAAACCATGGGTGTGGAAGATCGGTAAGGCATGCAGCAGCACGTCGCGGTCGGTAAACCGCCATGCCTCGGTCAGAACCCGGGCGTTCGACAAAAGATTGTCATGGCTCAGCATCGCACCTTTCGACCGCCCCGTGGTGCCCGAGGTATAAAGAAGGGCTGCAAGATCACCGGGTGCCCGCAGCTCGGTCGGGAACGTATCGGGCAGGGCGCGGGCAGCATCGGCAAAACTGCCGCTGCCATCGGCGTTCAATCCCATCAGCCCGGCCCCCGCCGCCTCGGCAACCGGGGCAAGGGCCCCCAGCGAAGCCACGTCCGCCAGCAAAAGCTTCGCCCCCGCATCGCCGATGAAATAACCGACCTCAGTCGGTGTATAGGCAGGGTTGAGCGGCAAGAACACCACCCCTGCCTGTATCGCCGCCGCGATCACGGCCAGCATGTCAGGACTCTTCTCGATTTGTAGCGCCAGCCGGTCGCCGGGCTGAAGCCCCGCCGCACGCAGCGCGTGCGAATAACGGGCGGTCAGCGCCAGAAAGCCCCGATAAGAAAGGTCCGTCCCGCCAGGAAGGATCAGGAACGTCCGCTCACTGACCGCATGGGGGTCGAACAGGGCGTCATAAAGATGGTTGCGCATTGCGGTGGTCCCCTTTGCCTGAGGATGAGGGAAATATCCGATCGGTGTGGGGGTTTCCAGAGAGGGAGCAATGCGGATTCACTCCCGCATGGCAGCAATGTGGGACAAAACCGAATTTCCGCACTATACACGCAAGATGCGGCGGCATGTTCCTGAGATGTGAAATTGGTGAAGCAAACGAAATACACGGTATTTCAGGGGCGCGCCGGAGATCACAATGATCTGGCGATGCCGGGGGCCATGGCCATCGGGGCTGCGCTCGCGCGTCGCACAGATATTGCGCCCTTCGTAATTGGCTTCCCGGAACCTGCACTCAATCTCGGTTGGCGCGCAGAACTGGATGCTGCCCTGCCTTCGCTCAAACAAGTTAAGGCCCGGTTCGACGATGTGCTGGAAAGCGGAGCCGTCTCAGTTGCCGCGACCAGCCGTTGCGCAGTATCGCTGGCAACCCTGCCAGAGGTCGCAAGGCATCACCCATCAGTCTGCATTGTGTGGTTCGATGCCCACGCAGACCTGAACACGCCAGAGGCAACAACTTCGGGCTATCTGGGCGGGCTGGCCCTCGCGGCCCCGGCGGGCCTTTGGAACTCTGGTCTTGGTGCCGGATTGAGACTGGATCAGATCGTGCTGGTCGGCCAGCGCGATTTGGACCCTTTCGAACAGGATCTGATCAAACGCTACAAAATTCCGCACATTAAGCCGAATGATGACTTGGCTACAGAACTCCGAAAAGCAATCGCGGGTCGTCCGGTCTATGTGCACTTCGATTGCGACGTTCTAAATCCGGGCATCGTTCCCACGGATTTTGTTGTTGATGGCGGCCTGTCGCTTGATGACCTTCAATCCTGCGCCGCCGTGATTGCGGAACATGAGTTCTTCGGTATTGAAATTGCGGAATTCCAGAACGCTTGGGAACCGGGTGGCGAGGCAGTCTCGCCAGATCCGTTGTTGGACGCGCTGGTACCGCTTCTGGGTCCAAAACAGCTCCCATTGAAATCCAGCTAAGGGCTCAAAGCCGCCAAACAACTGGTTCGTCCCCTCTAC
>CANJQT010000042.1 GCA_947476475.1 Paracoccaceae bacterium
CCTGGGGACATTGCCCATTGGGGTACGAACGGCGAACTTGTGATTCTGGGCCGCGATGACGACGTGATCAATCTGGGCGGCTACAAGATTCAGGCCGGTCTGGTCGACGCTATGCTGTGCAGTGTACCAGGCGTGCGCGAGGCCGTAGCCTTTCGAAATCCTATCCCGTCCACTAAAGATGCGATGATCGCCTTTGTGCTTTATGACGACCCCTCGCAGCGGGCCAATGTGAACATCGAGATCCTGGCCCGCATTGACCGTTTCATAGGGTTCGGTCTCAGCGAACGTAGCCTGAGATCGGTGACAGAACTGCCACGCGATGAGGATGGCTTGCCAGATCGTGTGGCTTGTTCCGAAATGGTACTTAGGCGCGCGCGTGAACTGGGTGAAATCGGATGAGCGCATTGCAGCAGCCATGGAACATCGGGACGGCGCTGGCGCGGGGGGCGGCACATTATCCGGACCGTGAGGCCATCGTTGCGGCCGATATCCGGCTGAATTATAATAGATTATGGTTAATTGCACAGGCCTTCGCATTGAACATGCAGCAGCGCGGCATCGGCCCAGGGGTCACGGTTGCGCTAGAGTCTCGCGACATGATTGCCTCGGTGTCAGTGATGGCGGCCACCGCGCTGCTTGGCGCGCGGTTTGTGCTCCACACCCCTCAGACCGGCAAAGAACCGGGCCCCTTGATCATTCTTTACAGCCCTGACCGAGCGGCGCCGCAAGTCGAAGGGGCTACTGCGCTGCAGATGACGGCCGACTGGTCACCACGCCACACTGAGGTCAACCCCGACACCGCAGCGCGCTTTCCGGGTGCTGAAAGTGCCGAGGCGGATTGGTGGACAATCCACACCTCGGGCACGACCGGGCAACCAAAGTCTCTCGTCCTCAGCCAGCGTATCGCCTATGATCGCTCGGTTGCAGTAAGAGCAGATTTTCGTGGTGGGGAAACGCGATTCTGCTCTATATTTCCGTGCTATACTCGGCCCTTCTTTGTCAGGGCGATGGCAGCGCTTGTGAACGGCGCGACAATTGTCGACGCTGTAGACCCCGAATTCCTTGCGACCGAAGGGGTGAACCTGTTTGCGGGGTCGCCGCGGCTGATACAGGATTGGCTGACAAAATGGCGCCCACGCCAGCGCTTTGCAAAGGTGCAGGTCAGTGGCGCTCCATTCAGCGATCAGGCTGCAGCCCAGATGCTAGCTTGCTTCGAGGAGGTGGAAGACGTCTATGGCGCGGGCGAAACCAACAAGTCATTCGTGAACCGACGCGTGATGAGAGATGGCCTCGTCCACCGCATCGGCCTGCCGCAGGATTCCCGGTTGGAATTGCGCACGCCAGAAGGCCGCCTGTGTGGGCTTGGCGAGGCGGGGGAAGTGCGCATCCGCAATGGTTACATGGCACTGGGATATCGTGACGCGCCTGAAGCCACGGCTCGCGCCTTTCGTGACGGATGGTTCTACCCAGGCGATCTGGCGCGCTGGGAGCCAGACGGTGCGCTGACCGTCGTTGGGCGGGTGGATCAGATCATCAATCTGGGCGGCACCAAGATCGACCCCTTCGAGGTCGAGGAAATTCTGCACGGCGTCGACGGCGTGCAGCAGGCTGCGGTCTTTCTTGACCCGCTGGAACAGACGCCTCCGCGCACCATGGCTTTCCTCATGCTTCATCGAGGCTCCGACGTGGTGTCAACCGTGCAGGCCGCCATTGACCTGTGTAGACAAAAGCTGGTCGGACTAAAAGCGCCCGGCTATTTCTTTGTGGTGCAGGAAATCCCCATGACCCATGACGGGGTGCCCAGACGCGGCGAGTGCGCACGAATCGCCCGCAGCCTGCCGCGTCAAGACTGACCCAAAAGGAGGCTATCCATGTCCGATCCGGTCCACTTTTCTGCCGCACATGCCGAAATGGCCCTGGCCGATCCTGCTGCACCGGCCATCGTCTTTCCCCAGCAAACGCTTAGCCACGACAACATCCGCCGCTTGGGGTTGGCCTTTGCATCCAGGATGCGGGCAGCAGGGATCGGACCGGGGTCGCGCGTGCAACTCCGTACGCCTGATCCGGTTCTGGTGCTTGCTGTTCTTCTTGGCAGCGCCTGGGTCGGGGCAGAGTTTTTCCCTTTTGCCGGCGAAAACTCGACGCCCCCGGAATTGGAACCCACGGACTTTCTGTTTGACCCGCGTGTGCGGGCCGCACCGGTGCCCGACGCAATCGCGCTGGATGAAGACTGGTCGCCCACCCGCACGCCAGACTTCGACATGTCCCGCTTGCCCGACCCCGAAGCACCTTGGCTTTGGGTCCATACTTCGGGGACAACGGGACTGCCGAAGTTTCTGGCGCTCAGCCAACGCATGGTGACTCTGCGTTCACGCGCCGTGTCAGATGAATTTCGACCCAAAAGCCGACACGTTTTGCTGGCGCATTGCTACAGTCGGCCATTTCTGGCGCGGGCTGCAGCGGCATTGGTGAATGGATCCACGCTATATTTTGGGCTTTCGCCCCAGGACTGGCAGCCAGCCGGTATCGAGATGGTGTCGGGGTCACGCGCGTTAGTGAAATCGTTACTGGATGGCGTGCTCCTTTCGCCCCGCGCGCCTCGGATCGAACTGGCGGGTTCACGCCTGCCCGACCATGAGGCGATTGCCCTGCTCGACAGTTTCGAGGTGGTCGACGACACCTATGGCGCCAGCGAAACCAGCAAAAGTTACTCGACACTCTGGCAGCGCGATGCCGCGGGACGTCCATTTGCCACGGGACGAATGCGCGACAGCGTCATCGAAGTCATCGACGCCAACGGCTTGCCAGTGGCGTCAGGCGACCGAGGTATCGTGCGTGTTAGCAATCCCTATATGGCGACCGGCTACCTTAACGACGAGAAGTCCACCGCTGTATCTTTTCGCGACGGCTGGTTCTATCCCGGTGACGTGGCGCTGGTCGACGACGACGGACGTCTGCGGATTGCAGATCGGTCGGATCACGTCGTGAACATCATGGGCAACAAGGTGAACGCCTTCGCGGTAGACCAGTTGATGCGCTCTGTGCCAGGCGTGCTGGATGCCATCTGCTTCCGCAATCCCAAGCCGGGTGCAGCCGACGAACTCTTCGCGTTTGTTGTGCTTGACGAAGCTGCTAACCGCCTGCAGGCCATCGCCAGTGCGCGTCATCTGGTGGACGAGCGACTCGGCGATTACGCGGTGCCTCGTGTGATGCAGCCGGTGCAGGTGATTCCTCGTCGGCCGGATGGAGCCCCCGACCGCGCTGCTTGCGCGGACATAGTACTAAGGATTTCGGCCGCTCGTGGAGCCGCCGATCAGCCGTTAGAGCACACACAACACAGCTCAGCGTGACGTAGCGTAAGATTGTTGGGTCATTTGTGCATCACCCATCCTTTTTCGGACACATCCTACCAGACGCCGGGGGTTTTTTGTTGACGAGCTAGACGCCCACGTTCATTCTTTTTCACAATGAAGAATACACTCTGAAGGGACAGCGATCATGAACATGGAAAAAAGCGTTACCACCTGCCTTGCTTCGGTTGCCGCACTGGTTGCAGCAAGCGATGCGGTTTCCGCACAAGATTGGGCCGGTGCCTATGCTGGTCTATCCCTGAACAGCAACTCGGGCACGTCGCCTGCGCAGCCCTACGTCTATGACGAAGGCTACCAAATGGGCAGCGATGCCACATTCGGGGCGTTCGCTGGCTATCGCTGGAACGTGTCGGAAAACTTGGTAATGGGCGTTGAAGTCGCCATGCAGTCAGGCATCGACGTCGAGGCGCCCGCGTCATATGCCCCAGTCGATGGTTACTCCTACAGCAACCTGATTGATGCAAAGCTTTCTGTCGGCACCCCGGTGGGCAAGGCGCTGGTTTATGGCTTCGCGGGTGTTTCTTCGGGCAATCTGGAAACCCCTTGGGACGAATATAACGCCTCGGGCGCGAACTTCGGCGTCGGTGTGGATTACCAAGTGAATGACCGGATTTCCGTCGGTTTGGAATACATCACTCGCAACATGACGGGCTACACGTCGGGCGGCAATCCCGATGACCTCAAGAATGCAAGCACGATTTCGCTGCGCACCTCGTTCAAGTTCTGATCGCTGGCTGCGCCGATCATATCAGGGGCCGGTCGTAGTACCGGCCCCTTTCCATTTACCATGAGCCGATCCCTTCCCACCCCGCCGCAAGGCCAAATGGCGCCAACTGTCGTCGCTCTGGGCGGTACGGGGGTCATAGGTAGCGCGCTTCGTAACGTCGCAGCGCAGCGCGGATACAAAGTGTTGTCGTTGTCACTTGATCCCGACATGAATCTGCCTGGATGGCGCAACAGATTTTTCGATTTCGCAATCGCTGCAGAGGGTGCATTGGCGGCGTTTCTCGCAAGCGCGCTGCCCGAAGGCACGCCAATCCACGCCATTTGCAACATCGCAGGCCTATCGCCCCGAAGCATTTCCGAGGTCGCAGAATTTGCGGCCATGCGAGACGCCCCGCTGGCGCAGGTCTCGTCTTGCCTTCTTTATCGGACTGACGGGCAGGCCAGTATCGACGAAGATGTGCCAACGTTGACAGCAGACACAGCAGATTTTCCTTACATCAAACTGAAGCTGGCGGAAGAAACGGCACTGACAGCATGGGAACATGTCGCTTGGCGTATCCTGCGAACCAACCACATTCTTGGGCGTGGCTCGCTACTAGGCTGTATCCCGGATCACAACCGCGACCCTGCGGTTCTGGCGTCATTGAGGGCCGGCAAGCCCCTTCGGTTGGCGCGGCGAGGGCGGGTGCGCGTCTCGTTCATTCATGCCGAGGATCTTGCAGCAGCAATGCTCGACCTTTGCGCCGATCCATCAACTGCCTGCCAGATCATGAATGTCGTCAATCCTGAATCGGTCATGGCCGACGCATATTTTTGCCAGATTGCCACTTTGCTTGGGCTGCCTGAACCCAACATCACCGAACTGCAGCCCGAACCCGAAGGGTTTTGGGCGTTGACCGCGCGCGACACCCATTTCACCAGCCGACATCCGGCCGTGGATCGGCTGACGTTTCGGTACGATCTGGCTTCAGCCCTGCGGGATACATTGTTGGTGGGAGAAGACGAATACGCCTTCTTGGGTGGCCATATGCGCGATAGGCTGCAGGGGCGTTGAACGGCCCGCAAACCTGCCGCAATTGAGCGAAGAAGCAGGCTTGGCGGATCTGCCGACAACGCTTCGCCGGGTATGGACGCGAACCCGTCGGGCGTCATGACGTGCAGAGTTGACGCCACTCGGCGAAAGCGGCGGTACGGTTGCTGGCTTTGGAAGCAAATGTGTCATTTTGATCTCCTTACCCCCTGTTTCTATTTAGCTATCTTATATCAACGATCAGTGCCGCAGCCGCGTCTATGCCTGCGGATTGGTGCGATCACAGCGTCTGATGGCCATAGTTGGCGAAGTGATCCAGTAGCGGATCGGCAACGCCACTTTGGATACCTGTCAGTTGTTCCAGAACCGCTGGCCCACAGTAAGGCACGTAATTGGCCGAATACCCCCAATAAAAGCCCAAGCCTTAGATGACGACGACGGCAGGTGCTGTGGCGCGCGATGGGGCCCTGCTGGTGCAAATATGTCCTGGCCGTGCGCTGTGGCGACGACGGAGCGGCTACAACCGCCGGAGCCGCGTCGGAACCAACATGCGCTGCAAAAAATGCTCGGCCAGCGCCTCATGGCGCGGAACTTCGACCCCCAAAGTTGCGGAGTTCCAGATCCGTGTGGCAGTCATGAACGGCTTCACCGCGCTTGGCATCCCTCTCACAAAGGTCATCGGATAGGTTTGTCCGGGGAAGGGGAATTCCGCGCTACAGCTGATTTGTGCAAGAGAGCCGCATCGACGAGTCAAAGTCGACGGCAAGAGCATTTCGCACAGCCATGGCCAGTGAACACGCGAAGAAGACTGGCAGTCCCTGCTATTGGGGAAGAAGAAGCATTTTCACCAAGGTTTCGGTGCCCGGCTTTTGGAGATCGAGCACCATCGGGATATAGCGACCCTCCAGCCAGAGCCGCCCCAGATCACGATAATGCGTCGACAGGAAATGGCCTGACTGCCCCGTGGAGGTTATGAAGACCGAACTCTCGGGCGTGGCCAAATCATAAATGCCGCGATAGCCAGCGCCGTGAATGTCGGCAAAGGGATCTGCCCCATTTCCACGTGTGAGGCCACGCAGCAAAGTATCATCGCCGCCACTTGCTGGCTGTTGGATGTTGAGGAGTCCGCCAAGCAAGGCCACCTGCCCCAGCACCGGATGGTTATGAACGGCCTGATGTGCGTCGCCCCAGCGCCACGCTACGAGGTTGGAGCCATGGCGGCTGGCAATCTCGTCTAAGGCAGCATCCAGAGAGGCCTCAGCAATTTCGCCGCAGGTTTCGGGTGCAGGAGACCTCGTATCATCGCACCAGGCCGCAGCACCCTGAGTGTCGTGAAACACCCGGTCAAGAAAAACCGGGCTCGGCAATGGGATCGCATCTGCAAGTGGCCCAAGATCATCGGCGATCAGGCGGTGCTGCAAGGCCCACAGCCAAACAGCCCAGATCAAGGGCTCCGGCCGGGTGGCGTCCATTGCGCCGTTCCAGTGTGTAAGTAACGCCATCGCTTCAGCGCGCCGCCCCTCTGCGCGGCCAAATGTGGCAAGGATCACCGGCGCCAGCGTCCGAGCGGAATGGCTGACAGGATCGTTCTGCATTGCGATGAAGCTGGAAATGTCGTGCTTGGCCCGTGCGGCCATATCCTCCATTAGTCGCTGGATTCGCTGCGTGTCCCCCCAATCGTACGAAACGTGGAGCGGGAACGGTCGGTCGACTGTCTTGTTATTGGTGTTGCCCAAAGCCCCGCTGACCGGGTCGACGAAGCGCGGGTTGTCAGAATAGGGCAAGGATCCTTGCCATCGGTTTGCCTCGATCCAGCCATCGGAAGGCATCCGCCCACGGGTGGCGTGATCGGGCCGACGGCGCGGCATCCGACCGATCAGTTGCAAGGCGATATGATCACGGTCGATGACGGTCAAATTCTGCGCAGGGGTAACGAAAGCCTGCATCAAATCCAGCGCCTCAGAAACGGACTTCGATTGCATCAGGTGCATCGCGGCGGACATCGAGGTGTCGTTAGTGTCAAACAGCGTCCGGGCAATCGAAACAATATGGCCAGATGGCGTGACTGCCGCGAAGTTATAGAAATTGCCAGGAAACACCGGGCCGTTGTCGGTCCACTGCAAATCAATTTCTTCAGTAGCGCCACCTTCGACAGCGATCTCTTCATGCCGGGTGCGCATCGGCTTGAAACCTTCGGGAGTCAGTACTTCGCCCGCATTTCTCGGGTTAAGTTTTTCGATATAGACGTCCTGATCGTCCATGTTCGCCGTGGTCAGCCCCCATCCCAGCACCGCCGAGCGCCCAGACAAGATGACGGGAATGCCCGGAATTGTCCCGCCAATCACGCCGCCAGAGGCAAGCTCCAGACGCGCAAGATACCAGACCGTCGGGGCCGAGAAATTCAGATGTGGGTCATTGGCCATCAGCGAGGCACCGCCGATGGCCCGCGTCGGCCCGACAGCCCAGGCATTCGATGCCGACGATGGGTCAAGGAACGGCGTCAGATCCGCCCGGGTGACGCCGTCATCCTTTGGCAGTTCGGGGAACAACTCAGAATATTGGGGCAAGTCAACGTATCCGCGGGACGGATCGTCGGGAAGAATATCGTGCAGTCGTTCGGGTCCAACCACTCGCGAAACGCGGGCACGCAGCACCTCGCGGTCGATGTGCGAGGCCAGTTGCAGCGCCAGAAGCTTCATCAGCGCCAGACTGTCCTGTGGCGTCCAACGCGCGACCTGATCGGCGAACAGCAGGAACTCGGGCGCGGCCTGCCCCCACCCTTGGGTTTCCATCATACGGGCGTTGACCCCGGATGCATAGGCGCTCAGCGCTGCCTGAGTATAGCTGTCTTGCGCCGCAACCGAGGCCATTGCCGCACCGTAGATGTCCATGCGGCGCAAAAGCATGTCGGTGTGCAGGGTCTTGGCCCCAAAAAGCTCGGACAACCGGCCCTGCGCGGTGCGCCGCATTGTCTCCATCTGCCAAAGCCGATCTTGCGCGTGTGCGTAACCAAGGCCGAAGAACACATCCCTGTCGCTCTTACCGAAGATATGGGGCACCGCCTGCCTGCTCCAGGCAATCCGGACCGGAGCGCCAATCCCGGCAACGACGACCGTCCGGCCATAGTCCGGCAAGGAACGCCAAAGCAGGAAGAAGAAACCCGGCAGAACGAGCAGGCAAATGCCCAGCACACCAACGAATAGCCGCTTGAGCCACCTCATCGCCAACTCCGAAGCCCGGGCGATAGCCCTTTTCGCAGAGCAAACTACGCCAATCATAATTTTCCATTTTCGCCGCCCGCTTGCGTTGACGCAGGTCAAACCGATCAAACGACGCGTTTACCCCGACGCGGACGGCGCGCCCGATGACCAGCCTGCCTGACGCGACGGTGCTGAAGGCCCAGCTACCCCGCCCGAGGGGCAACAAGGCCACGACTGCCAACGGTGGGGAAAACCCGCAGCATGTGACGCGCCGCTGCATTCGTCGCAGCAACAGCCACCAGACGAAGTTGAGGCACGTCAAAGACCACGCACCCAAGAACCTGTCATGGTGATGACATCGGCGGCATGGCCTTTTTGCCGATGAGGCGGCGGCTGGGGCCGACCGTTGAGGTGCAGGCGGGGATTGCCCACTTCGGTGTGATAAGTCGGGGTGATCGCTGTTCTGGCCGGTCAGACGAACAGAAGGGTGCGGGGATGCAAACAGACGATACGCGCGAAGCCTGGGGGGTTCTGCATCTGGAGGCCACCGAACAAGCGTTTCTGGCGGGCCGGCGCAAGAAGCAGGCGGATGTGGAAAGCGCGGTTGCGGTGTTCCTGGAATTTCTGCGCGGCTTCGAATTGCTGCAGGTGCCCGATCCTTGCGTCTCGGTGTTCGGATCTGCCCGCATTGGCCCGGACCAGCCCTACTACCAGATGGCCCGCGCTTTGGGACGCAAGCTCGCGGAAGCCGGTTTTGCGGTGATGACGGGCGGCGGCACCGGCCTGATGGAAGCGGCCAACCGGGGTGCCCGTGAAGGTGGTGGTTTCAGCATGGGATGCAGCATTGCCCTTCCAGCAGAGCAGAGGCGCAACGAATTCCTCGATTCATTTGTGCATTTCGACCATTTCTTTGTCCGCAAAGTAATGCTGGTGAAATACTCTCGCGCCTTTGTCGTCATGCCGGGTGGTTTTGGCACGGTAGATGAGGCGTTCGAGATTGCCACCTTGATCCAGACCGGCAAGCTGACCCGGTTTCCCATCGTCGCGATGGGCGTGGCCTTCTGGGAACCGGTGCGCCAATTGTTGCGCGAAACCATGGTGCCGCAGGGTTTGATCGATGAGGTTGATCTGCAGTTGGTGAAGCTTACCGACGATGTGCAAGAGGCGGTTGACTGGATCCAGACCGGCATCAAACCCCTTGCGGAATACCCTTGAGGAGGGAAGCATGGACACCAAGCCATCCGGATTTCAGAACGGCGACGCGGTGGTGGTTCTGGTCGGGCTGACGGCGGGGTGGCGCAAGCGACGCGCAGTACGCCGCCATTTTCGGGCGGCCTTCGACCTTCCGGTGTATGTTCCGTGGATTCCCTACCCGCTGGGATGCGAACCCGCAGCAAGCTGGCTTGGCTTTGTCCTGCGCCGCCGAATGCGCCGGGGCCGGCTGAAGCGCCTGCATGTTCTTGCATACATCGGCGGCGGTTTCTTGCTGCGCAAGCTCGCGGCCGGGGGTTTGCCGCTGCCAATCGGGCGGATTGTCTACAACCGCGGCCCGATCCAAGAGCAGGTTCCGCGCGCCCTGGTGGCCCGGGTGCCTAGGATTCTTCTGATGATCTTCGGGCGGCCATTCCTTGATCTGGCTTCCGGCAGATACCGGGACTTGGCCTTTCCCACGACCGAACTTGAACAAGGTCTGATCGTCGAGACCACCGCCTCGCGCCTGGCCCGCAAGCTTGGCGTGGATCAGGACAAAACCCTCACAAGACCCGAAGGCTTTGGTCGCCTGTTGCCCTGCGCCGATGCAGCTTTGGCCGTCGCGGTTTCGCATGACGAGGTCTACGACGCGCCGGTTTTCCTTGATCCCGCCATCAGCTTTCTCAAAACCGGGTGCTTTGATCCTGTAGCGAAAAAAGGCTTCGCGCCGTGACCGGGCAAACCCCGCGCACCATCTGCGACCTGTTGGCCCAGGCGGCAATCCGTTACGGCCCGCGACGCGCCATCGGTTCGGTTGACGGACTGCGCACCTTCGCGATGAGCTACGCCGACCTGTGGCAGGCGAGCGAAGCTGCCGCCATGTCACTGATCTACGTGCAGGGGCTGCGGCGCGGCGACTGCGTGCTGCTGTGGGCCCCCAGCGGCAGTCGCATGGTGGCAACTTTCTTCGGCCTTTTGCGCGCCGGACTGGTTCCGGTGCCGCTGGACCAGAACTCGACACGCGAATTTGTCGAATCCGTCTATCGTAAGACCGATGCCCGCGCGTTGATTCTGCCGCAGGCCGCCTTCGCCCCGACGGGCGTACATAGAATAGCCATCGAGACCATCGAGCTTGCACCAAACAGGCACGGCAATCTCCCTATGCCCGGCCCTGCCGACGTTGCCGAAATCGTGTTCACTTCCGGAACCACCGGGGATCCTAAAGGCGTCGTGCTGACCCACGCCAACATCATCGCCGATGTCGTGGCCTCGTCCGCGATCGTTCCGGCAGGCGTTGATCTGGATCTGTTATCGATCTTGCCGCTGTCGCATATGTTCGAACAGTCGATCGGGTTAATCCTGCCGCTTTACAAAGGCGGTTCGGTGCAATTCGTGCCATCCCTGCGCCCCTCGACGATCCTGCGTGAAATGTGCCGCCGCCGGGTGCGTGGCATGGTGGTGGTGCCACGGTTCCTGCAGTTGCTGATGACAGCGGTCGAGCAAAGGATGCAGGATCGTCACCTTGGCTGGTTGTGGCGGTGGCAGAACTGGCTTGCCGCCCGGCTGCCTCTGCACCTGCGCAGGCTGGTCTTCTTTCCGCAACTGCTTGGGTTGGGGGGCAGGCTTGAGTTCTTCATGTGTGGAGGTGCCGCGCTTCCGGCTGCGTTGATGCAGGCGTGGGAGCGGATGGGGGTGCGGATCATTGAAGGTTACGGCGCGACCGAATGTGCGCCGGTGATTGCCTCCAATACCTTTGAAGACCGGGTTGCCGGTAGCGTCGGTTTTCCGATTGCCGGAGTGGAAACCCGGGTGTCGGAAGCAGGCGAGCTGCTGGTCAAAGGGGGCAACGTGTTCTCAGGCTATTGGCGCAATGCAGCGTTGACGGAACAGGTGTTCACATCGGACGGCTGGTTCCGCACCGGTGATCTTGTCGAAACGACCGATGAGGGTCGCTTGAAGATCGTCGCGCGCCTTTCGGACCGCATTGTTTTATCCAGCGGCATGAAGGTCTACCCCGAAGATGTCGAGGCAGCCTTGGCGGTTCACCCCGCAGTGCGCGACTGCGTGGTTCTGGGCATCGCCGATTCTTCTGGGCAAGACCGGGTGCAAGCCGTGATCCGCCCTGCGGAAGGGGCCGATGCGGCGGCGGTTGCCAAGGCGGTGGAGGCAGCTAACCAGGTTCTTGCAAGCCATCAACGCATTCTTGGTTTCACTCTTTGGCAAGACGCGTTTCCCCGCACCGCCCTGCAAAAAGTACGCCGCGCCCATTTGCGCAACCTGCTAGAAGGTCAGGCCCAGACAACCGCACCGGCCGCTCCCGTGGATCCGATCGGGCAAGCCGGACGGCTGTTGCGTACCATCGCCAAAGACTATTCCGGCGAAATCACAGCGCTGACCCGGCTGGATGCGGACCTGCAACTCGATTCACTGGCTCGGGTGGAACTTGCGGTCTTGATCGAAAGGGAAACCGGACAGGATCTTGCCGAAGAGAAGTTGAACGCCGCGGAAACCGCAGGTGATCTGGCTGCGCTGCTGGAAATGTCGTCGGTTCAGGCCGAGCCGATGTCGTTTCCACGCTGGCCGCGAAATCCGTTGGTGGGCTGGGGTCGAACCCTGCTGCAAGGCTCGATGCTGTTCCCGTTTCACCGGTTCTACAGCCGCCCGTTCAAGGTAGAGGGAGTCGACAAGGTGGCCCGTGTTACCGCGCCGTGCTTGTTCGTGGCAAACCATGCCAGCCACGCCGACACCGTTGCCATCCTGCGGGCGCTGCCGCGAGCTTTGCGCCGTCGCACGACGGTTGCGGCGGCGGCGGATTATTTCTTCGCCTCAAGGCTGCGGAGCCTGCTCGCTGGTCTGCTGCTCAACGCGTTTCCGTTTTCCCGCCAGGGACGCATCAGGGAAAGCCTCGAACACTGTGGCCTGCTGTGTGATGACGGTTGGTCGATTCTGATCTTTCCCGAAGGCACCCGCTCGGTAGATGGCAGGCTGCTACCCTTCAAATCGGGGATCGGCCTGCTCTCGAATGGCCTGAAAGTGCAAGTAGTGCCAATTTCGGTCACCGGGGGCGCGTCGGTCTTGCCCAAAGGCGCCAGCTGGCCGCGACATGCGGCGATGTCGGTCCGTTTTGGCCAACCGCAGACGATCCCGGCGGGCATGTCCGTAGAAGACACAACGGCGCTACTGCATGCCGCCGTGGCCAAAGGCTTACCGCAGGATCTGATGCCGGGGGGTAAACGCGATGCAACATGATGAGGGCCGCCGCCCGATCCCCGCGCGCAACACTGTCCCCATGCGCGCCATCGCGCATCTGCTTGCGGCCAAAGGCGTTGTCCCAGATGCGGTCTCTCTGTTTGGGCTGGCTGTCGGAGTCTGCTCTGGCGTGCTGCTTGGACTTACGTCGCTCTGGCCGGATTTCGCTCGCCCACTCTGGATTGGCGCGGCGCTTCTCGTAGTCTTGCGCGGGATTTCCAACGTGCTTGACGGGCTGGTCGCGGTTGAAGAGAGCAAAGGCTCACCCACCGGGGTTTTCTACAACGAGTTTCCCGACCGCATCTCGGATATGGCCCTTATGGTCGGCGCGGGCTACAGCTTGGGCGGCAGTCCCGTCGCGGGCTGGCTTGCGGCCTGCCTTGCCGTGCTGGTGGCTTATGTCCGGGCCCTCGGGGTTATAGCCGGAGCGCCCACCGATTTCGGCGGGCCCTTCGCAAAACAGCAGCGGATGTTTTCATTGGCGGCGGTTGCGGCCATTCTTGCTTTGACACCGTACCGCTGGCATTTCGTTTGGGGCCCAGGTGGCTATCTGGGCCCGATGGCGGCCTGGCTTTGGGTGATGGTGCCGGGCATTGTGCTAACCATCATACTGCGGCTCAGACGCGCAGTCAGGGCAGTTGCGCTGACCAGAAATAGCGGATGAGGTGAAAGAAGATCGGCGCCGCAAACAACACCGAGTCCAGCCGGTCCAACACGCCACCATGGCCGGGGATGATCCTGCCCCAGTCTTTCACGCCCCGGTCGCGCTTGATCGCCGACATCACCAACCCCCCGAAGACCCCCATCGTGGTCGCAACCAGTGACAGCCCGAACGCCGCCATAGGATCAAACGGCGTCATCCACCACAGCGCCGTACCGATTGCCGTTGCCGTTGCCATGCCGCCCACCAATCCTTCGACGGTTTTTGACGGCGACAGCGACGGCGCAAGCTTGTGCTTGCCGATCAGCTTGCCCCAAAGGTACTGCGAAACGTCACTCGCCTGCACCACTATGATCAGGAAGACCACGAGCAGGATGTTGCGACCCTCATAACCCTGCACATGAATCAGTATTAGCGCCGGCACATGCGACAGACAGAACACCGCCAGCATGAGACCCCACTGGATTTCCGAAATGCGGATCATGAAATGTTCGGTGTCGGCGCGCATCACCGACAGGATCGGTAGAACGAGAAAGCCATAAACCGGGATGAAGATCGAAAAAAGCCCATACCAGCCGATCCACACCAGAAAATATTGGAGGGGAAGGACAAAAACGAACGCCACGAATACGGCCAACCGGTCGCTGCGCGTGGCCTCGGTTAGGACCATGTACTCGTAAAGCGCCACCCCGGACGCAGCCGCAAACAGCAGCACCGTTCCGGTCTTGCCTGTAAGGAAGGCTGCGGCCAAGATAAGAACCATCACGCCCCATGCGCGTGTGCGGCTATTGAAATTATCCAGACTGTCGCTGTGCCCCCGGCGCCATTCGATCACGACGCCCGCAAGCGTCGCCAACGTCAGAACGCAAAAAGCGCCGGCGAAAAGGTAGAGGATGATCGTTTCATTTGACATCCAACACCTCTTTTCCGGGCAACAAGAGCCCATGCTTCTTTATATTTCCGCTAGATCCACTATGCTTTGATCGCGGTCAAAGCGGCCGAAGGTTGAAAACAGCTCAACCGTTATTGTCTCGCATGGCCCAATCCGGCATCGTGAGCGCAAGGCGCCAGAAAGGGCCAGATAGCATGTGTTGGGGCACGGGGGTTACCGCCACGATGGTGCTAGCTGGAACGGCTGGTGCAATTGTGACCTGGCGGCGCGGCGATCCAGTCGCGGTTTCATTCACACTTGGCTATTTCGCGCTGATGGAGGCCCTGCAGTTCGCGGGTTACCTCGCGATTGACCAGTGTGGCACCCCGGCAAACCGAACCATCACCCTGTTGTCGGTGCTGCACATTGTTTTTCAACCTATTGTAATTAATGCGTTCGCCATGGAGTTCGTCCGCCCTGGTCTTCCGGCGCGGACAAGGCGCATCGTCTTTTGCCTGTCTGGGTTGGCATCTGCGGTCATGCTGGTCCAACTTCTGCCTGTTCCGCAGTTTGGCACATGCAGTCCCGGTGTGGCGCTTTGTGGTGCAGAACTTTGCACTGTTTCAGGCGACTGGCACCTTGCCTGGACCTTCCCCTACAATGGCCTGCTGGTTTCCCTTGAACAGATGATCCGGACAAGTCTTGGCTTTCCGACCTACTTTCTTGGCGTCTTCCTGTTGCCGTTGTTCTACGGCGCATGGCGATTCGCTGTCTTCCATGGCGTCGTTGGACCTCTGCTTGCGACACATTTGACCTCCAACCCGGACGAAGCTCCTGCCATTTGGTGCCTCTTCTCGATTTCAATCATCATCATTTCACTGCTTCCGCCCGTCCGACGGCAATTCGAGTACCACCGGATGGCTGCGACCTGATCATCGAGGATTTGCCTCCGGAACGAATTGCGTTCGCCAAAAATGGACGGTTGGCCCCCCGTTGGGTGCTGTCAAAACCAATGCAACCCCGTCTCAGATTTCCGGCAATGGCAATGTGTCATACGATGAAAAGACCGCGCCACTCTGCAAGTGCAGCGGCGCGGTTGCGCCTTAAAATTCTGTCGGATTAAAAGGGCGCGCTTCTGGCTGAAATGGCTATGTACCGGGGCGTGAACGGATGCGAACCTCTTCACCGTTCGCGTCCGCCGCAGGCGAAGCCTCGCCGTACGAGCAAAGGCGGTCCGTCAATATCTTTAAAGGGCGGCCGCGCTGTTTCAGCGTTTTCTCCAATAGTTTCAATGCCACCTTCTTGTCACGCATCTTTGTCACGAAGCTCTCAAGCATCTAGCTTACGTCATCAACTGCCCGCCACAAGTGGTGGCGTTCGCCGTTGATCTTGACAAGAACCTCGTTAAGCCGCCATCGCCAGTTGCTCGACCGCATCTCCGAAACCCGCCGTTTCCGGATCTCCGCAGCAAACATCGGGCCAAACCTGTTCCCCCAGAACCGCACGGCCTCGTGGCTGATCTCAATTCAGCGCGCGCTGGAAAGACATGCAGGCCTGCAGATGCAAGCCATCGCGGATCTCCGGTCTTCCAATGTTGAGTGGTCACGGAAAGCCCCGGCACGGCCCTACTGGGAAGAGGCAAAAACAATCATCACCGCCAGACAGATCATTTCGCGGCCAATCGCGAAACGCCGGAAGGGGATGCTTCTTCATCACTCGCTCAGGCCGGGCGACCCTGAGGATCGCCACAGGGTTTTACCCTGACAGGGTCGCCGGGAAGCCGACTGTCTGCGAAAGCAGAACCTGCTGGTCATGGTCCAATCCCAAGGCATCCGCGATTGCGCCGCGATCAATCCATGCCCGCAGGACCGTCGCTAGGCCGTTGCTGGCCGCATATAGATAGATGTTCTGCGAAATGGCCCCAGCCGCCACCGCAGCATAGACAGGACGTTGCGTAACGGGAACCAGCTTCATCCGACGATGATCCGCCACGAAAATAATATCGAGCGGTGCTTCATCGACGAAGTCTTGGTATCCGGTGACGCGCCGCAAATCGCTTGCAGCGATCAGCCGCATTGCATGCGCGGCGGCATCATAAAGGTAGGCTCCGGATGGAAGTGCGATGTAGATATCAATCTCTTGCGCGTTCAAAGCCGTCGGCGCGGTCCGGCCGCCCTCTGGGCGATTGACACCACAGGCCGCCCACAGAAGGCTCGACAGCATCGGCATTTCAAGCGCGGCCGGGGCAAATTCTCGGGCAGATTTCCGCTTTGACAAAGCTTCCATCAATGGCATGCCGCCGCGCGTTTCTGGCGTGCCGAGCTTGATCACCTGCTCTGCCAGCCCAAGAGCCGGCTTCGGACGCATCCGCCCCATGGCGCCGAGAGCGAGTTTGGTCAAAGTGCTCATGTCTTGTACCCCCTTTGCATTGAGCCGGTTCACCAACGGATGGCCCGGCAAGTACCCGGATCGCAGGATTGGGCGTGGCGTGGGCCGCATTGGCCACCGGCAGATGGGTCAGTTCCGGCGCCTGCGTTCTTTCGTTCGATCTGGCATCAAAGTTGCCTCAAGTGTCGAAGGTGATCGAACCGTACGCTCGCCCGTGACCCTCATCGACACGCGCAAGCTAATCGCTTCGGTGAAGGAAGCCTTGCCAAGAGTTCGGCGATGCAAGGGACGGACATTGTTTAACGAACCACCACAACGGTGCATTTTGCTTGGTGCACCACTTTTTGCGAAACACTGCCAAGCAAGGCGCCGCGCACGCGTCCAAGGCCGCGACTGCCAAGAACGATCATTCTGGGTTTCTCAGCTTCGGCGACGTCCAGTATCTGGTCGGCGTAATCTCCGATGCAGGATTGGGTTGACACGTTGCGTGCGCCGATTTCAATCGCGCGCGTCTTGCTCCGGGCCAGTATCTCGTCGCCTATAATGCGGACAACCAAAGCCGCTTTCGAGTCTTCTTCAATTCGGGCGAAGTAATCGTCAACAGACGGAGGATCCCCGCCTGCGGCGCGACCCGTCTGTTGCGCGACATGCTTGATCAGATGTTCGGCTTCCGCCATCCGCCTCCATTCCTCGACTGCGCGCCCATGCATGAGGACATGCACGATGCGCAAATCGTGGCCGAGCTTTGCCGCAAGTTCGGCCGCAACATTGACTGCCAAGTTTCCAGTGTCGGACCCATCGGTCGCAACAAGTATCTTTTCTGCCATGGATTGCCCCTTCAAATCTCTATCAGGCTTTCGAGTTTAGGATGACACCGCGCGGGCGCATTGCGCTCCGTCAATCATTGCCCGAACCAGTACGCGCTGCATCTGGGACTGACTTTCCGCCCGTCACCTTGGGACGATTGACGCGCGACAATGCCTGCCGACACGGGAAATGGCACTGGATGCTCATCTTTCATTGAGAACAGCCAAGAGTATCGGTGGCGCAACGGAGGGAAAGTCGGATCATGACAACACCCGGCCCAACAACGACCATGCCGGTGCAGATCGAAACGGGAACGGCGCCGGGCCCCGTCCTGCCGGGTGATCTTGGACTCCCGGCGCATCCTTTTGGCGTTGTGGTCTTTGCGCACGGCAGCGGCAGCAGTCGATATAGTCCGCGCAATCGCCAGGTCGCCGGGGCGCTGCGGGCGGCGGGCCTTGCGACGCTGCTTTTCGATCTTCTGACACCCGAAGAAGCCGCTGATCGCGCCAACGTTTTCGACATTCCTTTGCTGGCAGACCGTGTGTGCGCCGCCCTGCGCTGGATCAATCGCCAGCCCGGATTGGCGGCTCTGCCCGTGGGCCTGTTCGGCGCCAGCACAGGTGCTGCGGCTGCGCTGGTTGCAGCTGCGCAAATGCCCGATGCTGCCCTCGCCGTGGTGTCGCGCGGGGGGCGGCCGGACCTTGCGGGCGCGGCTCTGGCACAGGTCCGTGCGCCAACGCTGCTTGTCGTCGGCGGCGAGGATTATCAGGTGATTGGCCTCAACCGTTCGGCCCTCGCTGCACTGACCTGCACCAAGGCGCTGTGGATCGTGCCCGGCGCCACCCATCTGTTCGAGGAACCAGGTACACTCGATCAGGTCGTGGCTCAGGCGCAAAGCTGGTTCACGCTGCACCTGAAGGGGCCTTCCCACTATGGTAGCCACTAAAGGCGACATCCTCCGCCTGTTCCTTGCCGGGGACGTGATGACCGGTCGGGGGATAGACCAGATCCTGCGTCATCCTGGCGACCCGCGCCTTTATGAAAGCTGGGCAACTTCGGCTGAGGATTATGTCCGTCTGGCGGAAGGGCGGTCAGGTCCGATCCCGCGCGGGGTGAAGGATGACTACCTCTGGGGCGACCTTCTGACCGAACTGGACCGTCGCCGCTGCGATCTGCGCATCATCAACCTTGAAACCGCGATCACCACCGCCGCAACGCCCGCGCCCAAGGGCATCAACTATCGCATGAACCCGGCCAATATCGGCGTCCTGACAGCCGCGCGGATCAATGCATGCTCGCTGGCGAACAACCATGTGATGGATTGGGGCGTGGCGGGGCTGCTGGAAACGCTCGACACGCTGGGCGGCGTTGGCATCGCTTGCGCGGGGGCCGGGCGGGATGCGCGGGCCGCCGGGGCTGTGGCCGTGCTGCCGGTGCAGGGCGGCGGGCGGGTGCTGTTGGTGGCATTTGGCACCACCGACAGCGGTATACCGCCGGATTGGGCGGCGAGCCAAATGCAGCCGGGTGTCAATCTGCTGCCCTCCGATCCCGTTGCCGCCGTGCGCGGCGCTTTTGCCCAACTGCGCCAACCGGGTGACATCCTGATCGTGTCGCTGCATTGGGGCGGAAACTGGGGCCATGACGTGCCCGTCTGGCAACGCAAGCTTGCCCATGCGCTGATTGAAGAGGGCGGAGTAAATGTTGTATTCGGCCATTCATCCCACCATCCCAGGGCCATCGAGCTAGTCGGCGGCGGCGTCGTATTTTATGGCTGCGGCGACCTGATCAGCGACTACGAAGGGATCGAAGGACACGAGGCGTATCGCCCAGATCTGGGCCTTGCGATCTTTCTGGACCTTGACCGCCATGGCGGGCAGGTCCACGGGCTTGACCTCGTGCCGTTCGAGAGGCGGCAGTTCCGCCTGCAAAGGGCTGTTCCCGAAGACGCCGCATGGCTGGCGCAGACCCTTGCAACTCAGTCCGCCGGTCTGGATCTGCGTCTTACATCGGAAGGAGTAATCCGGGTCGGAGGCTGACCACACTTGAGAATCAAGCCGTGCGCGCAGTCGACAGGCTTGCCGTGACACAGGAGCGGTCGGTTCCCATCAGGGCGCCAAGATGGCTGACCTTCCCAAGGGGGCGCGCACACCTGAAAGTTAGTGAAGGGAGGTTGATGCCTAGTGATTTGCGCGTTTGGCTGCGGTCTGGCTAGCAGGCGAACGGCACTCGGCCCGCTCGGCAAAGCCGAAATCATTTCCGTTTCGTCTTTGAACCTGCATTGAACCAGAAAGCCCTATGCGATTCCCACAACGCCAACGCGTGCAAAAGGGTATTGATCATAAAATAATATTTGGCGCACCCGACAGGATTCGAACCTGTGACCTCTGCCTTCGGAGGGCAGCACTCTATCCAGCTGAGCTACGGGTGCGCAGGCGTGCGTCTCTATATAGCGATAGGTTTCAGGTTTCAACGGCGCTTTGAAGGAAACTCGTCTTTTCAGACACGCCGCCGCCCAAAGCTGGTGAAGTCACAAATTCCTTCACTTGGCGCACGAATCCGTTGACCAAACAGACCACAGGTTCCTAAACCTGAAGGTGAGAACAGGATTCAGGTGTTCTTGTGGTGCGCCATTGGCGCAATTCACCGGAGAGGAAATTTCATGACAGTTTCGGCAGATCGCAAGCGACAGCGCACGGCCAGCCCGAGCCGCAAGCACAAGGGTCCGCAGGTTCTGTTTGTGGCGCTTTTGCTGACGGCCTGCAAAGGTGGCGGCGACACTGCATTCAACTACAGTTCGCCCTATTCCCCGCCTGCGCCGGTGCTGAATACGGTTCTGACCGCCGTTTCCAGCTTTGTGCCGTCATCATTGGTTGCGTCTTTTGACGGGATTGCAGACACCTTGCTGACGACGGATGTGCGCTACACCAACCAGATCTACTCTAACTGGTCGATCGTGCTGGATGACGGCAGCACGGTGAGCGGGCTGAACACCAACCCGCTGAGACATTCCGGGGTTGCCTTCGCCCATGCGGCAGGCCTGACCGGGGTGGGGCAGACGGTGGTGCTGGCCGATACGCACATAAACGAGAACCACGAAGTCTTTTCAGGCAAGCCCGGAGGAACGGTTTCCCTTGCGACGTCCAACACGGCATTGGGCGCAGACAAGGGCGAAAACGACCACGGCACAACCGTAGCCGCAATCATCGGCGGCCAGTCCAGCAGCTTCATCGGCGTAGCACCCGGCGCGAATATCATCTTCGGTGCCTACACGACGGACCAGACCCTGACCGCCGCGACCAATGCAGCCATCAACAGCAACGCCGTGGCGATGAACAACTCGTGGGGCTATGACAGCACATTCGTCAGCACCGACAGCTACCAAATCATTTTCTCGGGGGTGTCGGGGCAGGCCTATCTGAACGCCCTGCGCAACTATGCCAATCAGGGTGTCGTGGTGTTTGCAGTTTCAAACAACACCGCCCACACCCACTCGACGATCATGGACGCCCTGCCCTACGTCGATCCCTCCTTCGAAGCGGGTTGGCTGGCGGTCGCAAACGGCGTTCCCAGTTTTTCAGGCGGCAACATCAGTTCGGTGCAGCTTTTGTCCGCCGGTTGTTACGAGGCGGCACGTTGGTGCCTTGTGGCCGACGGAACCTGGGCCCATGGGCCATCGGCAACGGACGGTAGCAATGTGGCCAGCAACACGAACTACGACTGGGGCACCGGTTCGTCTTTCGCGGCACCGCAGGTGTCGGGGGCGCTTGCGCTTCTGGCCGAAGCCTTTCCCCAGCTTTCCCCGCATGACCTGCGGGTGCGCCTGATGGCCTCGGCCAACAACAAGTTTTTCACACCCGATGACACAGTGGAACTCGTGGCCGGGTTCAACAAGGGCTATTCCTTTACCTACGGGCTCGGTTACCTTGACGTCCGCGCTGCCCTTCAACCGATTGGCCCGACGGCAATGGCGCTGGCGAACGGCAGCACCCTGAGTGCCGATCTGCCAATACTGCAATCCGGTTCGGCAATGGGCGATGCGGTGGCAACCAGCCTGTCACGGATCGACGTGGCGGTAACCGACAGCCTGAATGCCGGCTTCAACCTGAAGGGCGGGTCCCTTGCTTCGTCCTCGGCGCCGACGCCTTTGGCAACCTCGCTGTTGTCGAAAGCGCTGACCCGCGATCTGGCCTCTTTGCGCACCGATGCGTCAGGGGCCATCGCTGACCCGTTTGCCGCCTTCAATGCGCCGACACTTGCGGTCAACGATCCGTATGGCGATTTTGCCGCCACGGTGTTGCTATCCACTCCGGGTGATGACACGTTCGGCCTAAGCGTCAAACGGGCGCTGATCGACGGGCCGACCAAGCTTGAATTGGGAGTGAAGGTCGCGCGGGACGGCGGGGCGGTCATCGGCTTTGGGGGCAACAACGGTGAAGCGGCGTCCAGCCTTGCGGCTTTGCAACTGGGTCTGACTCAGGACCTGGGCGAGGGTGGCTTCCTGTCGCTGTCGGGCGAACTGGGTCTGGCCGATCTGGGCAGTCAGGCGGCGCTGAGCAATGTGTCGTCGGCCGGCTTCAACAGCGTCAAGCTGGACATCGGCAGTCATGGCGTTTTCACCGACAATGACCGTCTTGCCTTTGGCGTCAGCTTGCCAATGGCGGTCACGTCGGGATCCGCGGAAATGATCCTGCCGGTGGCCCATTCGTCCGGAATCAGCTTTGATCCGGTGCAGCTTGATCTGGCACCATCCGACCGTCAGGTCGATCTGGCGCTGAGCTATCAGCGCGAGATCTTGCCGGGCCTGGAAATGACCATGCAACTGGTCCACGCCGAAAATTACGGCAACCGCGCCGGTGAGACTGATACGGCCGGGGTCTGGGCGCTGAAATACGCGTTCTGATCCGGACAACCGGCTGAACGGGACCACGCAACGGGGCGACCGCAGAAATGTTGCCGCCCCATTGTATGGGTAACATTTTCACCCTTGCGGCAGGTGGGTGGGCGGGTCTAGCTCTGCCGCATGACTGACATGACCTCTTCCCGCTCCGTGTCCGACCAGATCCAGCGCCGCAATGTAATGGTGCTTGTCGGTGCCCAGGCATTTCTGGGGGCGCAATTGCCGATGAATTTCATCATGGGCGGGCTGGCCGGCCATGTGCTGTCACCCAATCCCTGCTGGGCCACTTTGCCGATCACCATGATCGTGCTGGGCAACATGTTGTCGGCCAATCCGCTGTCGTCGCTGATGACGCGGCACGGGCGGCGGGCGGGCTTTGCGCTGGGGGCGCTGATGGGCGCGATCGGGGCGGCCATTTCGGCCTTTGCGTTGATGCAAGGGTCTTTCATTCTGTTCCTGATCGGCTCGCTGTTTACCGGCAGCTACATGTCCGGCAACGGCTTTTACCGCTTTGCCGCGGCCGATGGAGCAAGCGACGCTTTCCGCCCCAAGGCCATCTCCTATGTGATGGCGGGGGGGCTTGCCTCGGCGCTGATCGGGCCGCAGCTGGTGAAGCTGACCGAGGATGCGATGGCGGTCACTTTCCTTGGCAGTTACCTCACGATCATCGTGCTTAATCTGGTGGGCTCGCTGCTGTTCCTTGGGCTCGATATTCCCAAACCCGAAACAGCGGCTGCGGGCGCCCCTGCTGGCCGGTCGCGTCGCGCCCTGTTGTCCGATCCGACGATCATCGTGGCGATGATCTGTGCGATGGTCTCCTATGCGCTGATGAACCTCGTCATGACCTCGACCCCCTTGGCGGTGGTGGGGTGTGGCTATGCCAAGGACAATGCCGCCGATATCGTTTCGGCCCATGTGCTGGCCATGTATGTGCCGTCTTTCTTTACCGGCCATCTGATTGCCCGCTTCGGCGCGCCGAAGATCGTCGGCATCGGACTGGTGATACTGGCCGGTGCAGGCGCGGTGGCGCTCAGCGGGGTGAAGCTTGAACAGTTCTATCTGGCACTGATGTTGCTGGGGGTGGGCTGGAATTTCGGCTTCATCGGAGCCACAACACTTTTGGCCTCAAGCTACCGGCCCGAAGAGAAGGGGCGCATTCAGGGGATCAACGATTTCGTGGTCTTTGGCGGTGTGACGGCGGCAAGTCTGTCGTCCGGCGTCTTGATGAATTGCACTGGCACCAGTGTGGTGGCGGGCTGGCAGGCGGTGAATGTGGCGATGCTGCCTTTCCTGGTGCTGGCGGGCGGTTCGCTGATCTGGCTGGTGATGCGCCCGAAGATGGACTGATGAAGCGAGGGCCAGCCCTCGCGCTCCCGGGATATTTTTGGACAGAAAATGGAGTTCACCAGTAGGCGGTGAGGCTCCGCCAAAGGAGTGCGAAGCTGCGGCGCAGCGGTGAGGCATGGGGCAGGCCTTGGGCCACCCAGGTGGGTCTTTCGCAAATGGTCCGCAAGACATGTCGGGCGGCCCAGCCTGACCATAGCGCAGAAGCGGCCTTGGCAGGGACAAGCTGTCGCGCGGCGCGGGCGCGGGCGATGCGGGCAAGGCCTTCTTGTGCGAGGGTCACGACGGCCTGTGGCCGGCCATCGACAAGGGGAAAGCGGCCGCGCGCTTCCAGTTCCGGGACGGCGGTTAGCCAGTTGGCAAGGCCAGCTCCCCAGGCGAAATCGCGGATGACGGGTTCGGCAGCAGAAGGAGCCCCCAAAAGGCGGGCCGCCAACCACATCAGATGGCCCGCCGTGCGGTCGATGTAGGCGTCAAAGGCAGCGCGATCGTCAAACGGGTCTTTCCAGACCTCCCAGCGGCGCGCCTCGGCCATGTCGGCCAGCAGGGGCGCAAGGTCGGGCTGTACGCGTAGCAGCGGCGCCAGCGCCATGGCCACGTCGCCCCCGGGCCGCGCGCCCTGCCCCAGGGCTTCGATCTGATCGACCCACCATTGCAGGCGCATTTCGGCCACCAGAGGTTCCGGGCTGGCATAGGGCGCGCGGGCGAGTTCGAGGTTGAGTGCGTAGAGCGGCCAGAGCTTGAGGCGTGCCATCTGGGGGGCCGCCATCGATGCCGCGAACCTGTCGGGATCGCCCTTCTCGACCAAAGCGGCACAGGCGGCAAGGTCGGGGGGAAGGGTCATGCGACCGGGGCCTTGTCGTGGACGAGCTTCCAGATCATCGCGTCCAGCAGGGCTTCGAAGCTGGCGTCGACGATGTTCGGGCTGACGCCCACGGTGGACCAGCGGTGGCCTGCGCTGTCTTCGCTGTCGATGATCACGCGGGTGACGGCTTCAGTGCCGCCCTGGGTGATGCGGACTTTGAAATCGACCAGTTTCATGTCTGCGATATATTTCTGGTAGGGTCCCAGATCCTTGGCGAGCGCCTTTGATAGCGCGTTCACCGGGCCGCGATCCGATCCGGTTTCGTCCATGCTTTCCGAGACCGATAGCATCTTTTCGCCGCCGATCTTGACCACCACCACCGCCTCCGAGAGGGTGACCATCTTGTCATGCTTGTTCTTGCGGCGTTCCACGGTGACGCGGTAGCGTTTCACCTCGAAATAATCGGGCAGCAGGCCAAGTTCGCGCCGCGCCAGAAGTTCGAAGCTGGCTTGCGCGCCGTCATAGGCATAACCCTGATCCTCGCGGGTCTTGATCTGGTCAAGGATGGCGGCAAGGGCCGGGGCTTTGGGATCAACCTCGATCCCTGCGGCCACGAGGCGTGCACGCAGGTTGGACTGGCCCGCCTGATTGGACATCGGGATGATCCGTTCATTGCCGGTCAGGGCCGGATCGACATGTTCGTAGGTGGTCGGGTCTTTCAGGATCGCGCTGGCGTGCAGGCCCGCCTTGTGGGCAAAGGCCGAAGCGCCGACATAGGCGGCCGCCTTTTGCGGCACCCGGTTGAGGATGTCGTCGAGCATACGGCTGGTGCGGGTCAGGTTGCACAGGGCGGCGCGGGTGACGCCGGTCTCATAGCGGCTGGCATAAGGTTCCTTTAGCAGCAGCGTCGGGATCAGTGCTGTAAGGTTGGCATTGCCGCAGCGTTCGCCAAGGCCGTTGAGCGTGCCCTGAATCTGCCGCGCACCGGCATCGACGGCGGCAAGTGACGCGGCCACGGCATTTTCGGTGTCGTTGTGGGTATGGATGCCCAGATAGTCACCGGGGATTCCGGCGGCGATGACATCGGCGGTGACGCGGCCCACTTCGGCGGGAAGGGTGCCGCCGTTGGTGTCGCACAGCACGATCCAGCGGGCGCCCGCCTCGTGCGCGGCCTTCAGACAGGAGAGCGCGTAGCTTGGGTTGGCGCGGTAGCCGTCGAAGAAATGTTCGGCGTCAAACAATGCCTCGCGGCCCTGAGCCACCAGATGGCGGACCGAGGCTGCGATGTTTTCAAGGTTTTCTTCAAGGGTGATGCCAAGGGCGGCGGTGACGTGGAAATCATGGGTCTTGCCGACCAGACAGACCGCGGGGGTGCGGGCATTGAGGACAGCGGCCAGAACATCGTCATTTTCTGCGCTGCGCCCCGCGCGTTTGGTCATGCCGAAGGCGGTGAAGGTGGCGCGGGTTTGCGGGCGGCTTTCGAAAAAGTCGCTGTCGGTGGGGTTGGCACCCGGCCAGCCGCCTTCGATGTAGTCGACGCCGAGGGCGTCGAGGGCTGCGGCGATCTGGGTCTTTTCCGCGACCGAGAATTGCACGCCCTGCGTCTGCTGGCCGTCACGCAGCGTGGTATCGTAAAGAAAGAGGCGTTCACGGGTCATGGGCGGCGTCCGGCTGATTTGTCCGAGTTCGGACAAAGGTGAATATCTTTGTTTATCAGATGCTTGAGTTTTTCTGTTAATCTGATTTTAACGGATTTCGTCGGTTCGGACCGAAAAGCGGACAGTCCGGCGGACTGTCCGCCGGTCTGATTGGCCCTGACGCGAGGAAGGGCCAAGGGGCTATCCGCATTCCCGAACAATTGGGCACGGACGGCGCCCGCCCCGGTGGGAGCGAAGCCCCCGCCGCCCGGGGGGCGGGGGCTGGCCGTGCGCTTGGCGCACGCCCGTCGCAGGCCATTACCGGTCGCGGCGCCCGAGGCGATGGCCTCGGGCTTTGGGAACAGGGCGGCACTCGTCATCCAAGCAGTCTCTCTAGGTCTTCGTAGTTCGGGCGACCAGACAGATGCCCTTGTCCGCCATTAAGCCCGCTGGGCGTGCGGTAAGCACGCAAAGACAAACCTAAAGCCTCCGCATTTCGCTTGAGTTGGTCTGCGCTGGTGTAATCTTTATCCCTGCGAAGTTCCAACCAACGTCTGACAACTTCCATTGCAGCTGATGCGAGGTTCTCCGGAAATGGCCCCCAACCGATCACTCCAACGGTAGGTTGATAATCAATGCCTTCACGGCGCACTGTCCCGTCTGGCATTTCATAGACGTAAGGGTTCGCCCAATCCTCTTTGGCAACCTTCTGCAAGTCGAAGCCGAGAAGTCTCGCCGTGGCCAAGAGAGTAGGAATGTCGCCAGCGTCGGCGATCTTGCCCATCTCTGTAAGTGCTTCTGAAGTGTTCAAGTCTTGTTGCAATTCAAACAAGACGTCTTCGCTCACGGCACCTTCCGTTACATCAACAGACAAGTGCGACCATTCAATTAACCTCTCCCTCGCCTGCCGCGCCTTCTCATCCGTCCAGTCCATTGGTTTGGAATAATGCGTCGACAGGTAGACGAACCGGATCACTTCGCCCGGCACGTTCCAGCCACCGCTCCAATTGCCGTCCAGCAAATCCCGCACCGTGAAGAAATTGCCCAATGACTTGGACATCTTCTTGCCCTCGACCTGCAACATCTCATTGTGCATCCAGACGCGGGCGAATTCGCCGTGCGGATGGGCGCAGCAGGATTGGGCGATCTCATTCTCGTGGTGGGGGAATTGCAGGTCGATGCCGCCGGCGTGGATGTCGAAGGATTTCTGCGTCTCGGGCAGCCCCTTCATCAACAGCTCATCGGCCATCGCCGAGCATTCGATGTGCCAGCCGGGGCGGCCACGGCCCCAGGGGCTGTCCCAGCCGGGAAGGTCGTCGGTCGATGGTTTCCACAGGACGAAATCCATCGGATCTTCCTTGAAGGGGGCCACCTCGACCCGTGCGCCGGCGATCATGTCATCGACCGAGCGCCCGGAAAGCTTGCCGTAATCCTTGTAGGAGCGCACGCGAAACAGCACGTGCCCGTCCTTGGCGTAGGCGTGGCCGGTGGCAATAAGCCCTTCGATCATCGCCACCATCTGCGGGATATAGTCGGTGGCGCGCGGTTCATGGTTCGGGCGGAGCGCACCGAGGGCATCCATATCCTCGTGATACCAGCGGATGGTTTCATCTGACCGTTCGCGGATCAGCTGTTCCAGGGTGCCGGGGGCGCCAGCCGCCTTGCGGTTCTGGGCGGTTTCGTTGATGCGGTCATCGACATCGGTGAAGTTGCGCACATAGGTGACATGGTCTGGCCCGTAGACTTCGCGCAAAAGCCGGTAAAGCACGTCGAACACGATGACGGGGCGCGCATTGCCGATATGGGCGCGGTCATAGACGGTGGGGCCGCAGACATACATGCGCACATTCTTCGGATCGAGCGGGACAAACAGCTCTTTCTTGCGGGTCTTCGTGTTGTGCAGTCTGATCGAAGTCATGCCATTTCCTTGCGCAAAGTCGTGCATACCTGCCGGGGGCGGGGCATACCTTGTTCACTGGAAGAGGGAAACAGAGGAACGGCCCGCCTGACGATGTCAGCCGGTAATGCAGCAGATGCAAATGATGCCGTTGGTTTTCATAGGTCTTCCATAGCCGAAGTCCGGCAAAGGGCAAAGCATTTCTTGAGCCGAAAGGCCGCGCGCACCGGACTGCGCCGTGGCTTAACCGCCGATGCGGGTGAACTGTGTGCGATTGTCGGGGCCAGTGCCCAGCCAAGCTGCGATGGTCTGGGCCACATGGCGGATGATCTGCTTTTTCTGGCTGTCGCCTCTGGCCCGCGCCTCGGCCATGACGCGGCCGGTCTTGGCGGGGAACGAGGCATCTATCAGGGCCGGACCTGCAAGACGCTCGCCGGTGCCGGCGTCGCGCACGGCAAGGACAAAGCCGATGTTGTGAACACCAACATCCAGGTTCAGCGCCTCTGCCTCGAAGGTCATGGCGTGGAATTCGGTCACGGCAAGGTCGATCACGACGGATCGTTGCCCTTCAAGACCTTCGGCGGCGGTGGATACCGCCTTTGACATGATCGCCCCGATCTGCGCGCGGCGGTCGCCGGGCGGGTCTTCGCGCCAGACGATATCAGCCTGCGGTTCAAAGGTGCGTTCTTCCGATATGATCAGACTGTCGGGGACAGTGACGTTCACTTTGCTGACGGTCCAGTCTGCGCTGACAGAACCGTCAAGCGGATGGTCAAAGCCGGTTCTGAATACCTTTCCAACGCCACAGGCCGTCAGAAAACTGATCAGGGAAATGGCACCAACCAACCCAGCACACCGCGAAAATCTCATTGCAGCCCCTCATGTGAAACACGCGGTTGCGGGGGAAACCCTTGCCCCGAAGCCGATACACAAACCCTAACTTGATCAGGTTTATACTATGTTGCCTGCAGGTCAGCCAGAATATGACCAAATTTGGCGGGGTCCATGCCAGTTTTTTCGGATTCGAGACAAGATCGCACCAGTCCTTGCGCCAACTGCGGACATGCGGGGGCGAGCGCGCTTGCGTCCTGTCACGCCAGAAGGCAATCCTGCAGCCAATGATGCCGCTGACCGGCGGAACCCCTGGCACAGGCATGACCATGAACCACGACGAACTTCGCATCTGGTCAAAACGGGCAGCTGACTGGGCGCACGGATATCACGCGGGCCTGCGCGACCAGCCGGTGCGCGCACCGCTGACGCCCGGCGCCACGGCCGCGCTGCTGCCGTCGGCCCCACCCGAAAAACCCGAGGGGATGGAGGCAATTTTCGCTGATTTCGAACGTATCGTGCCGCCGGCCCTGACCCACTGGCAGCACCCGCGCTTCTTTGCCTATTTCCCGGCTAACGCAGCCCCCGCCTCGATGCTGGCCGAGCAGCTGGTGAATGCGATCGCAGCGCAGGCCATGCTGTGGCAGACGGCGCCTGCCGCGACCGAGATGGAGCAGGTCATGGTCGACTGGTTACGCCAGGCGCTTGGTCTTCCGCATGGCTTCACCGGCACGATCCATGACAGCGCCACCACTGCCACCCTGTCGTCGGTCCTGACGATGCGGGAACGCGCGCTGGATTGGGCGGGGCTGAAGGCGGGTCTGTCGGGGCAAGCGACGCTGCGCATCTATGCCAGCGCTGAAAACCATTCATCGATCGACAAGGCGGTGCGGGTGGCGGGCATCGGGCAGGACAATCTTGTCAAGGTTCCCACGCTGCCCGATCACGCGATGGACCCTGCGGCGCTTGACCGGCTGATCAGGGCCGATCTGGCGGCTGGCATGACGCCTGCGGGGGTGATCTTGTGCGCGGGCGGCACCTCGATCGGGGCGTTCGACCGTGTGGGCGAAAGCATTGCCATCGCAAAGGCCCATGGGCTTTACACGCATGTCGATGCCGCCTGGGCGGGCAGTGCGATGATCTGCCCGGAGTTCCGCCCGCTTTGGGCCGGGGTGGAACAGGCGGACAGCGTGATCTTCAACCCGCACAAGTGGCTGGGGGCGCAGTTCGACTGCTGTATCCAGTTTCTGGCCGATCCGGTGCCGCAGATCCGCACGCTGGGCCTGCGGCCGGAGTATCTGAAAACCCAGGGGCAGGACGAGATTGTCAATTTCAACGAATGGACGCTGCCACTGGGGCGCCGCTTTCGCGCGCTGAAACTTTGGTTCCTGATGCGGGCCTATGGGCTGGAGGGGCTGCGCGAGCGGATCCGCAATCACGTCAAATGGGCCGGAGAAGCTGCCGCCGCACTTGCCGCCTTGCCGGGAATCGAGATCACCACGGCACCATCGCTGTCGCTTTTCACCTTTGCGCTGGCGACGGGCAACGAGGCAACGAGGGCGCTGTTGCAGCGGATCAATGATGACGGGCGCATCTATCTGACCCAGACACTTGCCGAGGGGCGCTTCGTGATCCGCGTGCAGGTCGGCCAGTTCGACTGCACGCGCGACGATGTGATGATGATTCCGCAAGTGGTGGCGGAACTGATCGAATAAGATTGCAGCACGCTACGACCAAGCCACGTGTCAGGCAGGCGGGCCTTTCAGCCCGCCTGCCCGCTGATCAGAAACGAAAGCCAAGGTTCAGGGTCGCGGTGGTTGCCTCAAGATCCGTTCCGGTTCCCACAAAATTGTCGAACTGGTTGGTCAGAAGCTCGCCACCGATGGTCCATTGGTCATTCAACGCATAGTCGGCGCCAATGCCGCCAAACCAGCCGTCGTCACGCGACCCGGTACCGCCCAGATCCGCCGAAGCACGGGCCGGGCCTGCCGTGGCATAAAGCAAGGTGCGCCCCAAGTCCGCGCCGACGCGGAATTTCAGGCGGGCGATGTCCTTGATCCGGTCGGTGCCGGTGCCAAGATCAATATCTGTCTTGTCCCAGTCGAGCGCCGCGCCGACGACCCACTGGCCGA